>CAMDOO010000009.1 GCA_945903545.1 Opitutus sp. GAS368
CCCCGCTCCTACAATTTCAACCCGCCAAAATCACGGCAGCTTCGCCTCAAGGACCTTCTTCGTCTGGTTCGCGCGATAGGCATCGAGCGCCTCGGCCACCTTCGGGTCGGCAATCGCGATGATCGCCGCCGCGAGCAGGGCCGCGTTGATCGCGCCCGGCTTGCCGATCGCGAGCGTGCCGACCGGGATGCCACCGGGCATCTGCACCATCGAGAGGAGCGAATCCATCCCCTTGAGCGAGGCCGACTCCATCGGCACGCCGAGCACGGGCAGCGGGGTCATGGCCGCCGCAACGCCCGCGAGGTGGGCCGCGCCGCCGGCCGCGGCGATGATCACCTTGAGCCCGCGCCCCTTGGCGCCGCCGCACCACTCGATCGCCTGCTGCGGCGTGCGGTGCGCGCTCAGCACGCGCCGTTCGTTGGCAATCCCCAGGCCGTCGAGCGTCTGCACGCAGTGCTGCATGACGTCCCAATCCGAGGTGCTGCCCATGATGATGCCGACGACAGGAGTAGACATAGTGGATCAGGAATAAGGGGCGGCTTTTTCGGTCAGCAATCCGAAATCCATTTTAACCACGGATTTCGAGCCCTGTCGCTTCGCTCGGTACACGGATGACACGGATAGGGATCCCATCCACGGCAGTTTTACAGGAGGACACTGAGGGCACGGGGAAGAAAACCCTCCTTTCGTCCACGGCCTCCTGGAAAACCGATTTGGAGGTTTGAATCCGTGTCATCAGTGCCATCCGTGGTTCAACTCTTCCGGATTGGGATTGGAACCTGGGGCGGCAGGGGCACCGTGCGCCATGGAATGTCGCACCGGCTGCGGTGCGTGCTGCATCGCCCCTTCGATCTCGGGACCGATCCCGGGAATGCGGGGCGGCCTCAAGCCGGCGGGAATCCCCTGCATCCAACTCTTGGACGACTACCGCTGCGCGCTCTTCGGCCTGCCTGAGCGCCCCGCCGTCTGCCTGAGCCTGCGCCCGACCAACGAAATGTGCGGCACCCACCGCGACGAAGCCATGTCCCACCTGGCCGCCCTGGAACTCGCCACCCGTCCACTCTGATTTTCACTTATTACGTGAAATGTGCGCTCCGCTCCCTCCGGGGCTCCGCCCAGCATTTCACGTAATAAGTGAAACTCTGGCGTGGGCTCGGCCGGTTCAGCGCCGGAACAGGTTGTCCAGGGCACTGAGGTTCTTCAGCGGTGCGCTTTTCTTCGCGGGATCGGTCAGCAACGGGCGCTTGGGCGGCGGCTCGGCCTTGGTCGGCAGCGGTGCATTCGCCGGACCCGCCGGCAGCTCGGCCCGGGCGCGGTCCAGTTTCGCAACCGACACCGGCTCGGCCGTCCCGAGCTCCTGAGCAAACAGACTCACGCGGAATTCCTCGACGAGCCAGCGGAAGTGGATGGCGGCGTCCCTTGTAGTCCGGGTGAACTCACCCGGAGAGCGATCCATTCCGGGTGAGGTCACCCGGACTACATCCGATCTCATTTTTGCAATCAGCGCGGCATGCGGCGCAAGCTGCGCCAGACGCTCGGCATCCTTTGTCGGGTTCTGCCTCCAGCGATCAGCCCGGACTTTCATCGCCTTCAGGTAGCGCGGAAAATGCGCGAGCTGCGCGTACGGCGTGATGCGCAGAAAATCCGCCGGGATCAGAGCATCGAGGTCCCGCTCCAGTCCGGCCGGGGGCGTCGGATGAACCAGCAGCGCCTGCCGCAGCGTGAGGATCTCGCGCAGCAGGTCGGTGAAGCGGGGGACGAGACCGCGCAGGTCGGCCTTGGATTTTCCCACGGCGGCGGAGAAGGCGGTGGAAGCAAGGTAGGGGCGCGTGTCCCCACGCGCCCTTGATGTTGGTCCCTCTGCGGGGGTCTTTTCCGAACCAGGACGGTTAGGGACAACCGTCCCTACCTCGGAGGTCCCGACCCGCTGGGCGTCACACACCCAGCCGCGGATCATCGCAAACGCGTCTTCCTGCAGCGACTCCATGGGCGTGAGCGTGGAGGCCAGCGGTCCCAGCGTGCGCAGCGCGCGCAGGTCGCGCTCCAGCCAGCCGAGATCGCCGCCGAGTTGGCGCTCCAACAACGCGCCAAGCCCGGCCTCCGTTGCGCGCCGGGCCTCCTCCACGGTCTTGAACAACCGCAGCGCCACCCCGTCGCGCTGCGCCAGCAGGCCGGGCCAGGCAAGCAGCGGCACGCCGGCATGGTCGCCCACCTCCACCTGCTCCGGGATGTCGCCAAAGGTCCACGCGGTCTGCGGCGGTTTCTCCCAGCGCACGCGCGCCCGCACCCATTCGGGCGGTTCCGCCTTCGCCGCGGCCGCCGTCGCCGCCCGCCGGCGCACGTCGAGCGCCGCGTGGATCTCCACCAGGTCGCGGCTCGCGCAAAGCTCCTTCCCATCGGCGTCGACCACCCGCACGCGCACCCGGAGGTGATCCGGCAGGGGTTTACCCGCCCAGATCTCCGGATCGACCGCGAGCCGGAATCCCTCGCGCAGGTGCGCGGCCAGCGCCGCGGTCAGGCTTTCCCGCCGACCGGTCAGGCGGTCGCGCTGCGCCACTTGCACCGCCACGGCTTTCGCCGTTTCCGTCAGCGGCACGAACGCGCGCCTCAGTTCCTTCGGCAGGCTCTTCAGATAGAATTCCACCTTGTCCGCCAGATGACCCGGCACGGCCCAGTCGAGCGCGGCGGGTGTCAGGTCCTCCGCCCCGCGCACGTCCACCTCGAGCGTCACGCCGTCCTCCGCCTGACCCGGGCGATAGGCATAGGCGAGCGGCAGCGCGGAATTCTCCAGCGGCAGCGCCTCGGGAAATGCCTCGCGGTCCGGCTCCGGCGCCGCGGGATCGCGCAGGTCGTCGGCGTCCATCATCAGGAACTTCGGGTCGGCGCCCCGGCGCCCGCGCATGAGGTCGACCAGGTCGGCTACGGCTGAGATACCGACAAGAATCTCATTTGTTTTTACAGGAGATAACGGAGGCAACGGAGATCGGTTTCCGACATTCTCCGTTCTCTTCGTTCCCTCCTGTAAAACCGGTTTGGGCATCAAACGAGCCGCGTAGAAGCGGTAGGCCGCCTCATCGAGGTTGAGGTAGCCGCGGTCGCGGGTCCGGGTGAGGTCGGATTCCACCGCGGCGCGGACCCGGCGGTTGTGCTCCAGAAAATCGAAGGGCCAGGTGATCGTGTCGTTGACCAGGCCCTCGCGGATGAAGAGCTCGGTGGCGTGCACGGGATCGACGCGGCCGTAACCCACCGCGCGGCTGTCGATCTCGAGTCCGTACAGCCGGGTGCGCTGGCGCACCATCACGCGGCCCTGCGCCTCGTCCCAGAACGGTTCGCTGTGGGCGACGCGCACGAGGTGCGCGCCGAGTTCCAGCGCCCACGCCGGGTCGAGCCGGGCGCAGGTGCGGGCGTAGAGGCGGGTGGTCTCGGTGATCTCGGCCGCCATGATCCAGCGCGGGCCGCGGGTCTTCGGCGCGGAGCGCGACGGGTTGGTCTTCTTCTTCGGGTCGTCGCGCTGGTAGAGCGCCGAGCCGGGAAAGAGGTTCACCTTGCGGTCGTGGGTTGCCTTGTAACCGCCGTTCTCCTCATCGAGCCGCGCGATGTTGCCGAGCAGGCCGGCAAGGATGCTGCGGTGGACCGCCCAGTAACCGGGGGAGCCAAAGAGGAGCTTCTCGCTCGCGGCGGCGTCCGGCTTCACGCCGTCGAAGATCGAGGTCATCCGGAAACCCTCGCGCTGCTCGAGCGCGTCAAGCAGCTGGCCGTGGATGTCGCGCCACTCGCGCATGCGGGTGTAGCTGAGGAAATGATCGCGGCAGAAGCGGCGCAGACGCGCCTGCGACATCGTGTCGAACTCCCCGTGCACGGAGTCCCAGATCTCCAGCAGCGTGAGGTAATCCGAGTCGGGATGAGTGAAGCGCCGGTGCGCGGCATCGGCCTGCGCCTGCTTGTCGAGCGGACGCTCCCGCGGATCCTGCACGCTCAGGCCGGCGGCGATCACGAGGACCTCGCGCAGCGCCTTTTCCGTCCGGGCCTGCAGCACCATGCGCCCGACCGTCGGGTCGACGGGGAGGCGGGCCAACTCACGGCCCAAGGCCGTGAGTTGCGAGGACAGAGGACTGACGACGGAGGGCGGACTGGATCCTGAAGGCTGAGTGCTGACGCTGGAAAACGGCTCCGGCCCGGGAGCCGAATTTTGCTTCGCATCGCTGTCCTCTGGCCTCTGTCCTCTGTCTTCAGCCGTCCGCCGTCCGCCATCCGCCATCCGCCCTCGGTCCTCGGAACCCGGCGCGATGGCGCCGAGCTCCTCCAGCAGCGCATAACCGGCGCGGATGGACTTCGCGGCGGGCATGTTGAGGAACGGGAAGCGCTCGATGTCGCCGAGCCCGAAGGCCTTCATCCGCAGGATCACGTCGGCGAGATTGGCGCGCTGGATCTCGGGCTGGGTGAAACGCGGGCGCTCGAGGAAGTCCTGCTCGGAGTAGAGCCGGATGCAGACCCCGTCGGCGACGCGGCCGCTGCGGCCCTTGCGCTGGTCGGCGCTCGACTGGGCCACGGGCTCGATCGGCAGGCGCCGGGTGCGGGCCTGCGGGGCGTAGCGGCTGATGCGGGCGAGGCCGGTGTCGACGACGAAGCGGATGCCGGGGATCGTGAGCGAGGTCTCGGCGATGTTGGTGGCGACGACAATCTTCCGGCGCTGCGACGAGGCGAAGACGCGCTGCTGCTCGGCATTGGTGAGACGGCCGAACAGCGGCACAATCTCGGGTCGGGCGTGCAGCCGGGCGAAGCGGCCGTCGAGCAGGTCGGAGACCTCGCGGATGTCGCGTTCGCTGGGCAGGAACACCAGCACGTCGCCCGCGTTGCTCTCGCGCATGATGCGCTCGACGGACTCCACCGCGCCATCGATGTAATGGACGGCCTCCTCCTTCGCCGAGGCTTCGGAGGACACGTCGGCGGCCTCACCGGAAGGGGCATTGTAGTCGCGGCCGAGGGAATCGAGAGGGGCGTAGATGACTTCGACAGGGAAAGTGCGGCCCTCGACGGTGATCACGGGCGCGTCGTCGAAGGCCGTGCTGAAGGCGGCGGTGTCGATCGTGGCGGAGGTGATGATGATCTTCAGGTCGGGCCGCCGGAAACGCAGGTTGCGGAGATGGCCGAGGAGGAAGTCGATGTTGAGCGAGCGCTCGTGCGCCTCGTCGATGATGACGGTATCGTACTCGCGCAGCAGCGGGTCGCCCTGCACCTCGGCGAGCAGCATGCCGTCGGTGAGGAACTTGATCACGGTGGCGGACGAGGTGCGGTCGTCGAAGCGCACCTTGCTGCCGACCTCGCGGCCCCAGTTGACCCCGAGCTCCTCGGCCACGCGGCGGGCGATGGAGAGGGCGGCAACGCGGCGCGGCTGGGTGCAGGCGATGCGGCCGTGGGTGCCGCGACCGGCGGCGAGGCACATCTTCGGGATCTGGGTGGTTTTGCCGGAGCCCGTCTCACCGGCGAGGATCACCACCTGGTGCGCCTGGATGGTCGCGACAATCTCCTCCGCGCGGACGCTGATCGGCAGCGCCGGGGGGAAGTCGATGCGGAAGGGAAAGGGAACGGGTTCAGGCACGCGGATGGGTGGCACACAGAGACACAGAGCTCACGGAGGGTAAAGGCAGGGGTGTAATATCCGGGCAACTCGATCCAGGGCCGGTGAGACACAGGCCCCTACCTATCTGACTTTGTGAAATCTGTGTCTCGGTGTGACCAAATCCGGAATCTGATTGGTTTCACGCAGGGAAGCCTGCTCCGCGGGCAAGGCAGAGGGCGCGGAGGCATTCATGCTTCCAATCCCCGGCTTGGAGTCTCCGGAATTTCTCTGCGCTCCCTGCGAACTCTGCGTGCCACCCTCCGAACTCTGATGAGCTCAGAGACCAGCCCACTCCTCAATCTTGAGCCGGCCGAGCAGCTTGGTGCCGCCCTTGCCGTCGGGGGCGAAGATAGCGGCCTCGCCGGCGGCGAGCGCGGGAGTGAGCTCGGGGAAGGCCTGCGCGAGGTTCGGGCTGTGCGTGACAATAAAGGTGTTGCCGGTCTTCGGCAGCGCCGCGGCGCGGGCTTTCAGCCAAGCGGCCTGCGCGGGGGTCACGGTCTCGGTCATGGCCGTGCCTTCAAAGGTCAGCTCGTCGTGGATCTTCGCGTTGGCCAGCTGTGCCAGACGCGCGGTCTGCTGCGCGCGGTAGGCGGGGCTCACGAGCACCTCCCCAACCGGGATACCGAGGCGCTTGAGAGTGGCGCCCAGGGCGGTCGAGCCCTCCTTGCCGGCGGCGTTGAGCTGGCGCTCGCGCTTCAGGTTGTCGCGTTCGGCCGTCTTGTCGTCGGGCAGGGCCGCGGGCGAGTCGGCGTGGCGGAACACGAGGACATTGCCGCCCTTCTTCATTGCGGCCACCAAGGCGCTGCGCGCGGCCGACGCGGCCTCGGCCGGAACCGCGGCGCCGGACATGAACAGAAGGGTGAAAGCCGCGGCAAAAAGAACCATGGCGCGGTTGCGGGTAAGGGAGCAGGTCGAGTCAATCATGGCGCAAGGGGAGACGGGAACCAGGGGCAGGGGGAAGCGGCGGCACCGTACCGAGGTCGGCTCCCCGTGCAAGTTCCGGCCCGGGAAAACCCAGCCCCGCGGTTTTTCCTTCGCACTCGCATTCCGGGCGGCCAGCGGCCTTCGTTTCCCGGTCATGGCCAACCCGCCCACCGTCCCTCCCCTGAGCATTCCCCAACGCGGCCAGCCCTGCCCCTGCGGCAGCGGCCAGCCCTTCGAGGCTTGCTGCGAGCCTGCCCTCAAGGGCGTCCGCCCGGCGCCGACGGCCGAGGCGCTGATGCGCTCGCGCTTCACCGCGCATGTCGCCGACAACCAGGCCTACCTGCACCGCACCTACAAGGGAACCGCCAGCACACCCTTCGTCGCCGAGCCGGACGAGACGCCCATCGGGTGGACCCGCCTCGTCGTGCACACTCACGAGCCAGGAGCGACGCCCGACCAAGCATTCGTCGATTTCACGGCGTATTTCTCGGACGAGAACGGCGAGCACGCCATCCATGAGAAGTCCGCCTTCGAGCGCTCCAGCGGCCAGTGGATCTACACCAAGGCCGTGCGCACCGGGCCGGCGCCCGTGCGGGCTGCGCCCAAGGTCGGCCGCAACGACCCGTGCCCGTGTGGCAGCGGGAAGAAATACAAGCATTGCCACGGAGCCTGAGGCCGGAATCCGGAGGGCCTGAAGGCCGGAGGATCTGAGGATCCGTTTTGCCTGAATCAGACTTTCCGACTCTCTGATCCTCCGATCCTCGTCTCCCCGTATTTCATGACATCGTCGGATCTCCCCCCGGGTGTCGTCGCCGACATCAGCTTCATCGGCCGCGGCGGCGGCCAGGTGAAGGCGCTGGGCGGGTTCCGCAAGGGGCACCACACACTGCCGGACGCGGCCAACGACACCACCAACGGGTTCCTTGCGAAGATCTGCGCGGGGGAGCTGGGCGGGGAGGCGGAGAAACTCTTCCAAGGCGCGCGCACCGCCCTCGGCTACAAGCGGCGCGAACTCGCGCTGGAGACGACCGGCGCCACCGCGCTGCTCACGGCCAAGGACTTCACCGTCGAGATCGCGTACGCCCTCGAGCCGGCCGAGCCGACGCGCTACGCGGTCACCACCACGCTCCGCGGCCTGCGCGACGCCGGCATTGCGCGGAAGCCGGAGTTCGAGGGCCTGTTCGGCGGACGCTTCGCCGAGATCTCGTTCTCATTGCGGAAGGGAGCCCGCGTGGAGGACGTGATCGACCTGATCGAGGGGCTCGACGCGGACGCGGGCCTGCAGGTCGAATTTCCGTCGGACTGCCGCGAATGCCTCATCCGGGTGGCCGGCGTCGACGCGGTGGTGCGCTGCACCGGGCAGTCACTCGAGATGGTTTTCCCGCGCCCCGGCTCGCCCGCCGAGCTGATCGACGGGTTCCTCGCCGTGCGGCATGCGTTCTCGGTCAGCCAGCCGCTGGCGGGACTGCTGGGGTGAAATCAATCGCGATAAGGCGCAGCCCCGTTGAGGGCTGTAGCTGGCCTCGGCGAGGCCGGCTCCGCACCGGGGTCAACGACCCCGGCTACAACTGCTAGACCGCGGTCCGGTTATCGCACACATCGTGTGCGAACGACCGGCGGTGATTATGGGCCCGGAGCGCAGCATCGCGGGCACCGTCGCGCGACTTGATGAGGAAGCGGGGCTGCTCGGGCGTGTTCTCCGCCGCGGCCAATTCCACGAGGCAAACCAACGCCTCCGCGTGCTTCTCCAGCCGGCTGGCGGGAAAACGGGTGTAGGCGCTGAGCCAGCTCAGCGTGCGGCGGAAGGGATCGGGCGAACTCATGGCGAACCCGAAGGTATCGGGATATTTGCCGCGCAGGAAGGATGAAGAAGCCCCGGAAAAGACCTTTGCCGGTTACGGGCACCCGGCCTACATCAGATCCCGCAACCCCCGCCCCATGCCCTTCCTCCGCCCCACCCGCCCGCTGCAGACTCCGTTCCTTCGTCTGGCCCCGTGGCTGTTCGCCATCGCCGCGCTGCTGGGCGGCTGCGCCAAGAAGTCCTCCGGGCCGGCCACCGTGGCGGTGCCGGCCGTGCCGTCGTTCGCCGTCATCGAGACCGACCTGGGCACCTTCGAGTTCGAGTTGCTCGCGGCGGATGCCCCGAAGGCCGCGGAGAATTTCCGCTTGCTGGCCGAGCGCGGCTATTACAACGGCCTCACCTTCCACCGCATCATCAAGGGCTTCATGATCCAGGGTGGCGACCCGAAGGGCGATGGCACCGGCGGCGAGAGCGCCTGGGGCGGCACGTTCGCCGACGAGATCGCAAAGGACTCGCCGCTCTACGCGAAGGGCCTCGGCTACAAGCGCGGCATCGTCGCGATGGCCAACGCCGGCCCCAACACCAATGGCAGCCAGTTCTTCGTCCTGCAGAAGGACTATCCCCTTCCGGCCATCTACACCATCGTCGGCCGCGTGACCAAGGGGCTGTCGGTGATCGACGCCCTCTCCGAGGTTCCCACCAGCCGCGGCCAGGATGGCCAGATGAGCCTGCCGCGCACGCCGCCCGTGATCCGCAAGGTGACGATCCACCAATGAGCCGGCCCCGTCGGCCGGCGCCCCGGTGATGCAGGGACCAGGAGACCAGGGATCGGGCCGGACAGGTGCGCGCGGGCCCACCGGGGCGGCGCTGCTTTTTCTCGGCCTGCTGCTGGTCGCGCCCGGGCTCGCTCTTCCCCGGGTCACCCCGGAGGCTTTTCTTCCGCTGCTGCTTGGCGGCCTGGCCACCGTCTGGGGAACCACCGTCCTGCTTTACTGGGCGGACAAACGCGCGGCGCAGTCCGGCGCGTGGCGGACGCCGGAACTGCTCCTGCACACCTGTGAATTGCTCGGTGGCTGGCCGGCGGCGTTCCTCGCGCAGCGCGTCTGGCGTCACAAGACCGCCAAGCCCGGCTACCAGGCGACCTTCTGGCTGATCGTCGCCGCGCACCAGTTCCTCGCGCTCGATGTGTTGCTCCAGGGCCGGATCAGCCGCAGCCTCTGGACCGAGATCCGCCAACTTCTCTTCTAATCATGACCCTGCACACCTTTCGCGCCGAACTCTGGCTGCCGCGCCCGCGACCCGAGGTGTTCACGTTCTTCGCCGACGCCCGCAACCTCGAGGCGATCACGCCGCCATGGGTGAACTTCCAGGTGCTCACCCCCGGTCCCATCGTCATGGAGGTCGGCACGCTGATCGACTACCGCCTGCGCATACACGGCTTCCCGTTCCGCTGGCGGACCGAGATCACAGCCTGGGACCCGCCGTTCCGCTTCGCCGACACCCAGCTCCGCGGCCCCTACCGCCGCTGGGTGCACACGCACATCTTCGAGGACTCGAACGGCGGCACGCTTTGCCGTGACGAGGTCAGTTACGCCGTGCTCGGCGGCGCGCTGATCGAGCGGCTCTTCGTGCGCCGCGACGTGGAGCGCATCTTTGCCTTCCGCCAGGAAGCGATGCGTCGCGTGCTGGGTGGAGCGGCAGCGCCTTGACTTGGGCGGTCGGCGACTCCGTTCGCCTCCGTTCCGCGCCGGGCTTACCCACGGGTTAATTCGGAGCCGGCAGCCTGCACCGGCGGCGAGCAGAGCCCTTCGACAGGCTCAGGGCCTCGAGCTTGCCGAGACGGTCGCCGCCCTACCGATGGGACGCCACCCATGAGGGAGCGCGCACCGCGCGCTCACGCTCACACCGGATGCGGATGGCGGGTCTCGTGGACCTTGAGGCGCTCGCGCTTGGAGTGGGCGCGCACCCGGCGCCACGCTTCCCAGGCATTGGCCACCATCAGGCCGGCGGACAGGAAATAAACCGCCCCGCTGAGCTGGAAGAAACCAAAGCAGACCGCCGCGGTGATCACGCCGAAGTAAACCTGGTCGCGGGCCCGCGGCGGCGAGGTCGGCGGATCGGTCAGCATGAAGAAGCCGAAGAAAAGCACGGCATGCAGGTCGGGCTGGCGGTAAATCTCGACGTAGCGCTGGGGGTCGCCCACCCACGCCGCGGCGGTGAAGAGCGCATAATAGACGCCGAGAAACGTCAGCAGCAGCGGCATCTTGTTCACGCGGTCCGTGATGTAGACCCCCGGGGCGATCAGCGCGACCAGGGCCCAGGGAGTGACCTCCGGCATCGCGCCCCACCAGCTCTGCGCCGAGCCGAAGAGGTAGTACGAGGCGATCAGCGCCAGCGCCGCCGGGTTGAAGATGTTGGCGGTGCGCGTGCGCATCAGGTACTTGCTCACTACGCCGATCACGGCCGTCACCGCCGGCACATACCACGGGTCCAGCGAACTGATGATCATGCCCACGATCATGCCGGTCAGCAGCGCGCCGTCGGGAAAGCTCCATTTCCCGTCGCGGTAACGCAGGATCGGCGCGTCCACCACCGCGGCGGCGAGCATCGCGCTCACGAGGCCGAACCCGAAGGGAAGCGTGCGGCTCAGGGCCGCCGCCAGCACGAGCAGGCCGGCAAAGATCAGGATCAGCAGCCCCTTCGGCTTGCGGAAGAATTGCTTCCCCGCGGCCCACGCGGACAACGGCTTGGCGGCAGGCGGATGGTTACTCATGGTCGGTCATGCTCTGGGTGGAAAAACGCTCCAGGGCCGGGGTGATGATGATGCCATCCGCCCCGTGCCGTTCGAGCAACTCGATTCCCGCCTTGGGGCCGAGGACGAAGGCGGCGGTCGCCAGGCCGTCGGCCACCATCGCGGAGGGCGCGAGCACGGTCACGCTGGCGGCGTCCACCGCGGCCCCGCCCGTCCGCAGGTCGATGATGTGGTGTCCGTCCTCCGCCCGCGCCGCGGGCCGCTCGTAGTCGCCCGAGGTGCAGACGGCGCCATCAGACACGTCGACCGTCTCGATCATCTCGCCAGGCTGGCGCGGATGGCGGATTCCGATGGACCAGGGCTCGCCTCGGGCGTTGTTCCCGCCGAGGTAGAGATCACCGCCCGCATCGATCGCGAAGTTCCGGAACGATTGCAGTTCCTGCGCCGCGAGATCGATGGCCAGTCCCTTCGCCACGGCCCCGAGATCGAGCACCAGCGGCTTCAGCAGCGTGAGAGTCTTCCGGGCCTCATCCACGCGCACATCCCGGAAGGTCGCAGTCTTGGCGGCGGCGGATTCCACAAACGGACCCGCCGGCTGCAGGGTGCGGTAATCGCGGTTGAAGCCACGCGACTCAAGCGCCGCGCCCACGGTCGGGTCGAACGCGCCGTCGGTCTCCTCCGCCACCGCCAGGGCAAAACGCACGGCCTCGAACAGCAGCGGGCTCGCCGGCACGGCCTGGCCAACCCGCGCCGACAGCCGGCGCAGTTCGCTGTCCGGATCGAAACGGTTGCAGGTCGACTCCACGCGCCGGAACCACTCCAGGGCCCGGCCGATCGCCGCGTCGCGCGCGCCCTCGCCACCCGGCGCCGTGCCCACGACCTCGATCGTCACGATCGTGCCCATCAGGGCCGCCGATTGGACTCCGCCGCTCACAATTTCGCCGCCTTCAATGCCTCCACCACCGCGTAGTAATAGGCGTCCGAGCTGTCCGAGGCGCCCGAGATCCGGTCGAGTTTGTCCGGGCTCTGGCGATCCACGAGCTGCTTGGGCAGGCGGGAAATCACGTTCTTCGAGTAGCGTGTGTAGCACTCCGGGATCTCGGCCGAGATGATCTTGTCGTCCTTCAGCTCGACGATGACCTTGAGCTCGCCATGGCGGCAGCGGCCCCAGCCGAAATAGGCGCCGTCCTTGTATTTTCGAGTCACCGTCGCCGCCACCGGAGTGGCCGTGCCGGCGTTCGGGGACGCCGCGGCGGGCGCGGTCGGGAGCGCGGCCACCTGGACCGGGGTCGCGGGCACGGGATTCGGGGCTGACGCGGGGACCGGGACCGGAGCCGTCTGAGCCGAAGCGGTGGTGGTCACCGGCGAAACGGTCGCAGCCGGGGTCGCGGCGACCGCGGGGGCGGAGGCAACCGGAGCGGTCACCGGCGCCGCCAGCGGCGCAGGGGCCGGAGTCTGCAGCGGCGACGCGGCCGCGGGTGGCGGGGGAGTCGCGGGCGCCGCCACGGGCAGGTTGGCCACGGCAGTGGTGGTGGCGGGCGCGACGGACCGGACCGGGGCCGGATCAGCCTCAGGTTGCGCGGACTCGCGATTGCCGCCCCGTCCGGTAGAACCGGCCCGGCTCTGCTCCTCGGCGTTCTGCTTGGCCGCCGCCGCGGCGGTGTGGAAGAAACCGGCGCCATAAACCGCGAGCACCGCGGCGGAACCCATGAGCATGAGGTTGCGCTTGGACCGCTTGTCGGGATGGCTGGAAACGTGGGGCTTCGAGGTCACAAAAGGGGGCGAAAGACGGTCGGGGGTTGATGTGGAAACCGGATTAAACACCCGGGCTCAATGGCAAAGACGTAACCCGGCGGGCAAAGTTTCGGCCCGTCTCCCACTCGCGGAACCGCAGATGACAGATCCGACATGGAGTGACCCAAATCTTTCTCTTCGCCTGACGCGTGGCGTCAGGACGAACCCTCCGTAGGCTTGGCGACGGAGGGGTTCCCAACCTGTTTTTAACCGCGGATTGCGCAGATAAAACCGGATGGGGAGCCAATCCCGGAAGGGAAAACGCTCATCTTCGCCGATCTCCGAACACGGAGAATTTAGCCACGAAGAGGCACAAGAAGCACAAAACGGATCAATCCAAACCCAAGATCTGGGTTGGTGGATCCTCCTGTGTTTTTTGTGCCTTTTTGTGGCCAACCATCCGAGGCCTGGATCTGCCTTCATCAGCGAAGATCAGCGTGCCCAAAATTCCGGCGCCCCTCCGGTTTCATCGGACCGTCGGCGCCGCTTTTCCCTGCCAACCGACTCCACCCTTGATAAGCCTAGCACCGCTAGGCTTGCGTGGTCCGCATGAGAAAGGAACTCGTGGCGGCCTCGGCCGAGCCGATGATTCTCGCGCTGCTGGCCCGCGGCGAAAGCTACGGCTACGCGATCATCCAGGAAATCGGCCGGCGCTCGCAGGAGCAGATCCAGTGGACCGAGGGCATGCTTTACCCGGTGCTGCACCGCCTGGAGGAAAACCGCTGGATCAAGGCCCGCTGGGTCGAGGGCGAGAACGGCCGGAAGCGGAAGTACTACGCGCTGACGAAGGCCGGGCAGAAGGAACTGGCGGAACAACACCAAAACTGGCTGGCCGTGCACGACGTGCTCAGCGGCCTCGGAAAAGCAGACCGAATCCCAATCTAGCTGTAGGAGCGGCTTTACGCCGCGAACGATCGAAACTCTCGCGGCGTAAAGCTGCTCCTACCCCAAAACCGAAAGGAACCCCGATGTACCCCTTGGAAACAAGAATCCAAAGCTGGCGGGAGGAAATGTCGGCCGCCGGCATCGGCCCGGGGCCGGTGCGCGACGAACTCGAGAGTCATCTGCGTGAGACGGTCGAGGAACTGGTCCGGAGCGGAGAATCCGAGCCCAAAGCCTTTGCGATGGCCATGGCTCGGCTCGGTTCAGGTGCGCAGCTGCGCAGCGAATGCGATGCCGCCATTTCGCCGGTCAAACGAATCTGGAGGGCGGTCGTCTTCTTTCCCACCAACCTGTGCTTCGCCGCTTGGTGCGCCCTGGGCCTGGGAGCTTATCTTTCGCTCACCATCCTGAGACTCACCATCGAAATTGCAGGATCCTACCCGCAGCGCGTGCTTACTACTTCCCAAGTCATCGTCATCAGCCTAATCACCCTGCTGATCGGCTGGCTCGCTGCGTATGTAATCCGAGCCAGTCTTTCCTACCTGAGAAAACCGTCGTTCCCCATGGCGCGGGCTCTGGCCGTGAGCTGGACGGTGACGTTCTGGATGTTTGGCACGTCCGCCGGCTCCTCAGTTTTTGGGCCGGCCAGTTCGATCCAGCCATATCCTGCTCTCTGGACCGTGCTCTTTTCAGCCGCTTGTTTTATCGTCGCGCGCTTCGTCTATGAACATTGGAAGCGGCACCTGGTCCTGGCCGAGGGGGCTCAACCCCCTGCGCCTTGGGAAATTCATGAATAACACCAACGCGATCCTCGGCCTGTGTCTCCTGGCCTGCGCCTACTCGGCCCAATATTGGGCGAAGAAGTGCTACGACGAACTTCGCGAGATCAATGCCGAGTTGAGGAAGCAGGGACCGCGAGGCTGATCACCGCCCCTGCGCACCGCCCGCCTGCGGCGTCGCATCCCCCTCCGCCAGCCCGAGGGCCCAGCGGATGCCGCCGAGCAGGTGTTGCTGGAACGCCAGTGCCACCTCGGGCGCGTTTCGGCGCTGGCCGTTTGGCTCTTTCCAGGCCGGGTCCCACACATCCTCGCGGTGGCCGAGCGACGTATAGAAGACCCGGCCTTTGCCGGAGAGCTTTGACCAGGAGACCGGGAACCATCCCGGCGAACCCGCGATCCCGAGCCCGTCCGCCGGGCGCTCGGTCATGGTGAGCAGGGAATGCACCTTTGCCCGGTCGTAGTTCGGCTTGAACAGGTAGAGCTCGTCGAACACGTCGCGCGATTTTCCCCAGGCCGCGGTCGCCGGGTGGGCCGGGTCGAAATTCACCATCCGCCCCACGGCCTGCAGGCCGTGGATCGCGAACTCGCCGCCGAGCATCGCCGCGTACTCCGGCGTCTCGTGCAGCGAGTCCGAGGCCGCGTGGGCCCCCATCACCGCGTGCCCTTCGGCCACCCACTTGAAGAACGCCGCCTTGTCGGGCAGCGGCAGTTCGCCCGTCGAGCTGACAAAGAAAATCCCGTCGTAGCTCTTCAGCGCCTCCGCGCTCATCGTGGCCGCCAGGACCCGGCGCACTTGGGACGTCGGGTCGGCCACGCTGACCGGGCCGTACTTGGGGTAATCGGGGTGCTCGGAGGTCGAGACGACAACGAACTCGCCCGACTTCGCCGCCAGCTCGCGCAGCACTTTCTCCGCGGTCTCGATCGAACTGTGCCGGAATCCGGTCGTGACCGTGACCAGCAGGATCTTCTTGGGTTCGGCGCGGGCGGGGGCACAGCCGGCGAGGCCGACCAGCAGCGCCAAGATCCAGGGAAGTTTCTTCATGACGCCTGCGCAGCTTGGTGAGTCGTCGCGTATTGTCCACCGGTAGATCGGTGCCCGCTAAGCCGGTTTTTCACCCAGAGACACAGAGTGCACAGAGCCCAGACCTTTGTTTTTTGGTTTTCGGAATTCCGAACCCCAAGCCTTCCGGACTCGGTGTCTCTGTGCCTGTGGCAAAACCGGTTCGGTTCCTTAAGCGAAGCTTAACGGCCCCGTCCAAATTTTCGACCGCAGCCTTGATCGCGCCGGAACCTCTCCCCAGCTTCTCCGGCCATGACCCCACCTGCCGAGCCCCCGGCGCATGTTGCGGACACTTCCCCTCCCGGGCGCAGCGCGTTGGCCCGGCTGCTCGACCGGGCCCGGATGCAGGAGGGGGGCCTGCTGGTGGTCATTCTCGTACTGGGCCTGCTGCTCACCGTGTTCAGCGGCACCGTGCGCACCCCGGTCTTTGCCACCGGGGCGGACGGCACCCAGGAACGCGTCTACGTCACCAACGACGCCGGCGAAAGCGTCCCGGCGACCGTGGAGAAGAATAAATTCTTCAACGCCCAGAACCTCGCCCAGCTCGCCAAGGACACCAGCTTCATCGCCATCATGGCCGTGGGCATGTCGGTGGTGATCATCGCCGGCGGCATCGATCTCAGCGTGGGCGCGATCTACGCTCTGGCCTCGGTGCTCGGCGCGATGGCCCTGCACGCCTTCGGTCCCGGCGGCGACCACGCGACCGTCGCCCCCTGGCTCGGGGTCGGGCTCGGCGCCGCAGTCTGCGTGGGGGTCGCCGCCCTCTGTGGCCTGATCAACGGCGGCCTCATTGTCGCCCTGCGCGTCCATCCCTTCATCATCACCTTGGGCGCGATGGCCATCCTGCGCGGCATCGCGTTTGTCACCACCAAGGGCCAGTCGATCGGCGGCTTCCCCCCCGCTTTCCGCGAGCTCGTCCGGTACGAGGTGGGCAATGGGCTCAGCCTCGTGCCGCTGGCGGTGATGCTGGTCGTGACCATCGCCGGCGGCATCTTCCTCTCCCGCCTCGCCGCCGGCCGCCGCGTGTACGCCATCGGCGGCAACGAGCTGGCCGCGCGCTTCAGCGGCATCCGCGTCGAGCGCGTGAAGCTCGGCGTTTACCTCCTCTCCGGCGCCACCGCCGGCATCGCCGCGCTGCTCGCGCTGGGCTACTACGGCGCCGCGACTTCCGGCGACGGCCAGGGTTACGAGCTCAACGTCATCGCCGCCGCCGTGGTGGGCGGGGCCAGCCTGACCGGCGGCAAAGGCTCGGCCCTCGGTGCCGTGCTCGGCGCGCTCGTGATCCAGATGATCAACAGCGGCATCGTCATTCTCGGGATTGATCAGAACTACAGCCAGATCATCATCGGCGCGGTCGTCATCGCCGCCGTCGTCCTCGACAACCTCAACACGTGGCTCGCCCGCCGCCGCCCTGTGGCCCAGGCCTGAGCCAACTGCCACCACGCCAATCCAATTTTGCCACAGAGGCGCAGAGAGCACAGAGCCCGAGCCTCGTTGATTTTTGATTCCCAACTCATTCCGTCCATTCTCTGTGTCTCTGTGCCTCTTTGGCAAAAACCTGATTTCCTGAGTTCCACATTCACCCAAATCCCCGCCCCAATATGATCAAACGTCTCCTCACCCTCGCCGCCATGCTCGCGGCCCTCGCGACGACCGCCTTCCCGGCCGCGGCGCCGCGTACTATCACCCTCGGCCTCGTCGCGAAGTCCCAGGGCAACCCCGTCTTCCAAGCGGCCCGTGTCGGCGCCGAGGACGCCGCCAAGGAACTGGGCGCGAAATACGGCCTCACCATCAAGATCGACTGGCGCACCCCGAACGAGGAGGACGCCCAGAAGCAGGCCGACGCCATCGAGCAACTCGTGCTCGCCGGTGCCGCCGGGATCTCCGTGAGCGTCTCCGACGCCAACAAGCTCACCGACGCCATCAACCGCGCCGTGGACCGCGGCGTGCCGGTCGCGACCTTCGATTCCGACGCCCCCGCCAGCAAGCGCTTCGTCACCTATGGCATCGATGACGTCCTCTGCGGCGCCCAGACGATGGATGAGCTCGCCAAGCTGATGAACGGCCGCGGCGTCGTGGCGATCCTCGCCGGCAACCAGACCGCCCCCAACCTCCAGAAGCGCGTCCAGGGCGCAAAGGAAGCCGCGAAGAAATATCCCGGCATCACGATTCGCGAAACCTACTACCACAAGGAAACGCCCCAGGACGCCGCCGCCAAGGTCGAGCAGGTCATGCAGGCCAATCCCGATATCACGGGCTGGGCCATGATCGGCGGCTGGCCGCTCTTCACTGAGAACGCCCTCAAGTGGCGCCCCGGCACCGTGAAGTGCGTCTCGGTCGACGCCCTCCCCGCCCAGCTCGGCTACATCCGCAGCGGCCACGTCCCGGTCCTCCTCGCCCAGCAGTGCTACGACTGGGGCCACCGCACGGTCGAACTCCTCGTCGAGAAGATCGTGAACAAGAAGGACCCGGCCGCCGTGAAGGAAGTGGCCGCGCTCGTCCCGGTCACCAAGGACAACGTCGAGGCCTACGCCAAGAACTGGGAGAAGTGGCTGCCGAAGTAAGCGTCGCGCCGTACGCCGCTCACGAGGTTCGGAAGGTAGGGTTGGGCCGCCGGCCCGACCGCGATCATCCCGAATTGGTTTCACGCAGAGAAGGCACGCTGCGCGCGCCAAGGCAGAGATCGCGGAGGCCCGGCCCCAACGCTTGGATCCCGAACCCAACCCCCATCCGAACTCTGCGTTCTCTGCGTCTCTGCGTGCCAAACCTCCGGAAATAATCGCGGCCGACCCAGCGGGTCAGCCCTACCCCGACCCTCTACCCCCCTACCCCATGAAAATGAGATCCCTGTGCGCCGCCTTACTGCTGGCCATCGCCCCGGACCTGCTCGCCCAGCAGCAGCCGGCGACCCCGGCGCCCGCTGCCCGGCCGGCGCTCGAGTCGCGCGGCAGCATTCTGTTCATCGGGAACAGCTTCACGTTCGCGGATAAGTCCCCCGCCTATTTCTACCGGGCGCAAACGGTGACCGACCTGAACGGAGGCGGCATCGGGGGCGTCCCCGCGCTGTTCAAGGCCTTCGCCAACCAGGCGGGGTTGGACTTCGCCGTGAGCCTGGAGACCTCGCCTGGCAAGGGACTCGACTGGCATTTCAAGGAGAAGGCCGCGGTGATCGGCCGCGCTTGGGATTACGTGGTGATGCACGGATTCAGCACCCTCGACTCCGCCAAGCCCGGCGACCCCGCCCTGCTGGTCAGTTCCGCGAAGCAGGTCGCTGAGCTGTTGCACGGCAAGAATCCCAACGTGGACATCCGCCTGATGGCGACCTGGTCGCGGGCGGACCAAACCTACCCGGACGGTGCCCGCTGGCACGGCCAGCCCATCGAGGCGATGGCCCGGGATGTCCGCGCGGGCTACGATCTGGCCGCCGCCGGCACGCCGTTCATCCGCGGCGTGATCCCGGTCGGCGAGGCTTGGAACCGCGCAATGCAGAAAGGCGTCGCCGACCCGAATCCCTACGACGGCATCGCCGCGGGCCAGGTCAATCTCTGGGCCTACGACCACTACCACGCGAGCATCCATGGCTATTACCTTGAGGCGCTGGTGGAGTTTGGGGACATCACCGGGCTGGATCCCCGCTCGCTCGGCCGCAATGAGCGCACCGCGTTCGAGCTCGGCATCTCGCCCGCCCAGGCCACCGCGCTGCAGCAGGTCGCCTTCGAAGAACTCATGGCCACCAAGGGCCGGGCGCCGCTCAAGGAGTTCAAGCCCATCCCGCTCCCGCGTTAAATCAACCGATCCACTATTTTGGCCACAGAGGCACAGAGACACGGAGCCCAAGCCTCGTTGGTTTTGGGTTTCGAGCCTCAACCGGATTGGCCGCAAAAAGGCGCAAGAAACGCAAAAAAACATCGAACCCGAGCCATGCGGATTTTGATTCAGAGATCGGAAATCTGTTTGTGCGCCTTTTGCGCCTTTTTGCGGCCAACAATTCCGAATCGGAACAACGAGGCTTGGGCTCTGTGAACTCTGTGCCTTGTGGCAAAAAATCCGTGGCTTTCCTGGAATTCCATCACATCACGAAGCGCTTCCCCGGCGCCCTCGCGCTTGACGGCGTGAGCTTCGCCGTGGAGCGCGGCACTTGCCACGCGCTCATCGGCGAGAACGGCGCGGGCAAGAGCACGCTCGGCCGGATTCTCGCGGGCGTGCACACGGCCGACTCCGGCGAGATCCGCCTCGACGGCCGCGTCGTGCACCCGAGCTCGCCGCTCGCCGCCCGCCGGCTCGGCATCGCGATGGTCCACCAGGAACTCGCCTTCTGCCCGAACCTGACCGTCGCCGAGAACCTCTGCCTCGGCGATCTCCCGCGCCGCGCCTTCGGTTGGGTCGACCGGTCTGAGCTGCATCAGCGCGCGAGAACAATGCTGGCCGAGATCGGCGCGGCCATCGATCCCGGTGCCGTCATCGGCACGCTTTCCACCGGCAAGGAGCAGCTCGTGCAGATCGCCGCCGCGGTCGGCAGCGGCGCACAGGTGATCGTGATGGACGAGCCCACCAGTTCGCTTTCCAGCGGCGAGACCCGTGAGCTCTTTCGGCTCGTCCGCGCGCTTAAGGCCCGCGGCATCACCCTCATCTACGTCTCCCACCGGATGGAGGAGCTCTTTGAACTGTGCGACTCCGTGACGGTCCTCCGCGACGGGCGGTTCGTCGCCACCGAGCCCATCGCCGCCACCAACCAGGCGCGCGTCGTGCGGCAGATGACCGGCCGCGAGCTGCTCGTGCAGACCCCGTCCCACCTCGGCCGCGAGCTCGGCGACGAATACCTGCGGGTGGAGAATCTGGCTTCACCCGGGCGCTTTGCCGGCGTGGGCCTCACCCTGCGCGCCGGCGAGGTCGTCGGCCTCGCCGGGCTCGTCGGCGCCGGCCGCAGCGAGGTGGCGCAGGCGATCCTCGGTCTCGACCCCGCGGCCACCGGGCACGTTTGGGTGCGCGGCACGGAATTGAAACTCGGCTCAATGGCCGCCGCCATGGCTGCCGGGCTCGGCCTCGTGCCGGAGGACCGGAAGCGCCAGGGGCTCGTGCTGCCGCTGAATTGCCGCGAGAACACCGCGCTCGCCGCCCTGCCCCTCCTTACCCGCGCTGGCTGGGTCCAGCGGGCCGCCGAACGGGAACTCGTGAACCGCTACGCCGCCCGGCTGCGGGTCCGGACATCCTCCATGGAGGCGACGATCGCCACCTTGAGCGGCGGCAACCAGCAGAAGCTGGCCCTCGCCAAATGGCTCGCCCGCGATTGCGACGTGCTGATCGTCGACGAACCCACGCGCGGCATCGATGTCGGAGCCAAAGCCGAGATCTACCAGCTCCTCGACGAGCTTGCCGCCGAGGGTAAGGCCCTCCTCGTGATTTCCTCGGAGCTGCCGGAACTGATCGGCCTGTGCCGCCGCATCCTCGTCATGCGCGAGGGCCGCCTCGCCGGTGAGGTCCCGCGCGCCGGCTTCAGCGAAGCCGCGCTGATGGAGATCATGGCGGGCGTGACTGAAGTGACGAGTGACAGGTGACGAGACTCGGCACCGAGCCGACAGACCGGCTCTCGACTCGCAGAGCCTCCGTCTCGTCACTCGTCACCTGTCACTCGTCACTAGAATCATTTCGGCAGCCACTTTTCCCAGTTCTTGGCGAAGGCCTCGACGTTGGCCTTCGTGACCGGGGTCAGCGGGCTGGCGTCGTCGACGCTCGGGGGATCCTTCTTGAAATGCAGCTTGTCGATCAGGCGCTCGACCGAGCGGTAGCCATAGCCGTAGACGTCCTGCGAGAGGAGCAGCTGCACGTGGCCGCTGCGCACGTAATCCAGCTGCTGCGGCAGCGCGTCGACGGCGACAGTCTGGATGGTGCCGGGACGCCACTTCAGCGCGTTGTCGGTGAAGAGCGGCCAGCCGCCGAGGAGGCCCCAGCCGGTGATGTCGGGATTGGCCTGCATGACCTGCTCGATCTTCGCGACGGCGTCCTGCGGGGTCTCCTTGTGGTAATAGATGTCGAGGAGCTTGATGTTGGGATATTTCTTCGCGGCGGCACGGAAGCCGGCGGCGCGTTGCTGAAGGTTGGCGGCGTTCGGGTTGCCGTCGATCGCGGCGACCACGCCCCGGCCCTTGAGCAGCTTGGCCAGTTCCTCGAAGGTCTGCTCGCCGCACTTGAAGTCGTCGATGCCGAGCGAGACGAACCGCTTGCTGGCCGGCGCATCGCCCGAGAACGTGACCACCGGCACGCCGCGGCCCGCGGCCTTGTTGATCGCGTCGTTGAGCTTGTTGGCGTCGGAGGCGCTGACGATGATGCCGTCCACGCCGGCGAGCAGAAGCTGCTCAATGGATTCCGCCTGTTTCTGGGCGTCCTCCTCGTTCGGCGTGCGCCAGTCGATCTTGATGGTGATGCCGTACTTGGCGCCGAGTTCCTTGGCGGCGTCCTTGGCCCCGGAATGGGCGGCCTCGAAGAACTGGTTGCCCTGGGACTTGGCGATCATGCCGAGCGTGTAGGTCTTGGTCGCGGCCGCACCGGCGTGCAGCAGGGCGGGAGCGGTGAGAAGCAGACAGGCAAGCAAGCGGCGCAGGGGCCGCAGTGAGGTGGGGATGGGGCTCATGGGAAACCTCAGCAGAAGCGGAAGTCCGGTCGACGGCAAGTCGGAGCCATCTGCCCACGCCCGACCAGGCGGCACGAATTCGCCTCGCCGCCCCGGCTTCGCCCTCGCCGCGCCATGCCCCCGGACGCCGACCCGGCCGATCGCCCGGCAGGTCTACACCCTATGGCCGCGCCCGGCGCGGCCTGTCATGCTCAAGCCGTCCCGCCCAGCCCGGCCCGGCCGGCAAAACCATTCCTCCCCTAGATTCCATGAAAACCACCGCCGCCCGCACCCTTGCCCTCGCCGCCCTCGCGGTGATTATTTCCAGCCTCGGCATCACCGGCTGCAACAAGAGCGCCCGCACGGACGCCAGTTCCAAGGCCGGGGAGGTCGTAGCCGACACGAAGGAGGCGCTGGGGCACGGCTGGGACAAGGTGAAGTCCTTCGCCTTCGACAAGCGGGAAGACTTCGCCGCCAACGCCAAGGCGCTGACCTCGAAGATGGACGCCCAAATGAGCGACCTGCACGCGAGCTATTCCGAAGCCAAAGCCAGTGCGAGCCGCAAGGCGGCCATGGCCGAAATCAAGGACTCCGACGCCGCCTACAAGGAGAAGCTGGCGGCCCTGGGCACGGCGACCGCCGACACGTGGGACAGCGCCAAGCAAAACGTGATTTCCGCCTGGGATCACCTCGAGGCCACCTATTACAAGGCCCGCGCCGACTGAGCCGGATCAGCCGCAACCATTCTCTTCTTCCAGAATTTCCCTGGCCGCCCGATCTCGGGCGGCCTTTTAATTTCAACTCGAAGCGAGTCGCGCCACCTGTCCAGGTGGCGTGGTGGGCCCGCAGGGATTCGAACCCTGAACCAAGGGATTATGAGTCCCCTGCTCTAACCGTTGAGCTACAGGCCCGGCTGCACTGCGGGGTTTTCGCGGAATGGCGGGGGACGGTCAATGCTGCGGCTGACAACGGATTGTTTCACACCGAGGCACAGAGAACACCGAGGGCTAAAATCGGATTCCTAGGTTTCAAAACCAAATGCCCGGTTCGGTCTCTGTGATCTCTGTGCTTCTGTGTGCCAAAGGTTCGGAAACATCGCGGCCGACCCAGCGGGTCAGCCCTACCTATCAGGCTACCGGCCACCGGCCGCCGGTTCATACCACTCGCCGCGGAGCCAGTCCGCAATCAGGCCTATCTCGGTTTCGGTCAGGCGGCCGTCGGCGCCGAAGGCCGGCATGCGGTCGTTCCGCTCGCCGTAGAAACTCTCGTGCTTGGGATTCGAGATAAAGGCGGTGAGCCACTGGCGGGAGCCAAAACCCGTGAGGTCGGGCGCCTCGCCGCCGTCGCTCTTGTTGAGCACGGTGTGGCAGTCGATGCAGCCGAGGTCGTGGCTGACGAGCAGCTTCGCGCCCACGCCGATGATCGCCACGTCGCGCAGGTCGGCCTCCTTCTGGGATTTCAGCCCGGCCTCGGCAGAGAGGGCGATGAGGGCCTGCTTCAGCTGCTCCTTGCTGGAGGCGTTGAAGGTCGGGACGTTCTCTTTCACCCACTTCACCATCTCGCCGTCCTTGTGCTTGCTGCCGCCCATGTAGTTCACGGAGTCCACGGTCGCGGGATTGAGCAGCCCCTCGAGCCAGGGCCGCGAGGCGAACCCCTTCAGGTCCGAGGCCGACTGCTTGTCCTTCGGCTGCAGGCCGAGGCCGTCGTGGCCGTCGTAGCGGTGGCAGCTCGCGCAGTTGCGGGCAAAGAGCTTGGGACCCTGCACGAGCGGGTCGGCGCGCAGGAGCGTGACCGCCCCCGCGGTCGGGATGCCGGACGGCGCCGCGGCGAGCGCGAGCACCCGCTCGGCCTCGAAGTCGGCGGCCTTCACGGCGGCGACGTACTCGGGCTTGCTCCGATCCTCCGCGACGGCGAGCCAGGTCAGCAGCGCCACGCCGGCGAGCATCGCGCCGAGGAACCCGAGGTTGAAGCGGTGGCCGAATTTCCAGCGGCCCAGCAGCGGCAGCGCGCCGACGAGGAGGAGCAGGACGGTGGGAATGACGATCGCACCCCAGACCTCGGTGCCGCCCGGGAAATACTTCAGAAACTGGAAGAGGAAGAGAAAGTACCACTCGGGTCGGGCCGCGGAGAACTGCTCCGACGCGTCGGCGGGGGCGCCCAGCGGGGCGCCGTGGTTTACGAGCACGAGCGTCAGGACAACCGCGAGGACCGCGAGGCACGCGACCGCGTCGCACATGACTTGGCGCGGCCAAAACGGCTCGTCACGCTTGCGGCGCGGCTCCTTGGGCGTGAGGCCGTGCTTGCGGAAGAGGTAAACGTGCAGGCCGATGAAGGCGATGATCAGGCCGGGGATGATGCCGGCATGCAGCGCGAAAAAGCGCGTGAGCGTGTGGTGGCCGTAGTCGGCGCCGCCCACCACGATCTGCTGCAGCGCGGGGCCGACGACCGGCGTGATCGCGGCGATGTTGGTCGCGACCCGGGTGGCCCAGAAGCCCTTCTGGTCCCATGGCAGCAGGTAGCCGGTGAGCGAGAGTGAGAGCACGAGCACAAGCAGCAGGACGCCGGTCCAGTAGTTGATCTCGCGCGGGGCCTTGTAGGCGCCGTCGATCACCACCTGCAGGAGGTGGAGCAGGAGCAGGACGGTCATCGCCTGCGCCGTGAAATGGTGCAGCCCGCGCAGGAACCACCCGCCGGTCATCTGGTGCTGGATGAAATAGACGCTCTCCCAGGCGGTCTGGGAGCCCGGGCTGTACGCGAGCCAGAGGAAGAGGCCGGTGATGACCTGCACGGTGAAGCAGAACACCAGCGTGCTGCCCCAGACGTAGCGCCAGCGGGCGCCGCCGGGCACGTTCTCGAAGAGCACCTCGTGCAGCAGTTTCCTGGCGCCGGTGCGCTGGTCGATCCAGTTGAAGAGGGAATTCATCGTTCAGGATGTTGCCCGCGAATGGACGCCAATGGACACGAATGCCGGCATCGACGAATCGGAATGACCGTCATCTAGTTTCCGAGGCCTCCAGGATTCATTAGCGTGAATTCGCGGCATTCGCGGGTGAAGTCGGTTCAGGCCGGGAGCTTTTCCTTCGCCCCGGCGCGGTAGTTCTGGAACTTCACCCAAACGGCGCCGTCGCGCACCTCGGTCGCGAGTTCGTCGAGGCCGCGCGGGCTCGGGCTCTTCGGGTCCTGGATGCGACCCTCGGTGTCGAAGGTGCTGTTGTGGCAGGGGCAGAGGTAGTGCTTCGCATCCGCCACGTAGTCGACAAAGCAACCGGCATGCGGGCAAACCACATTGAAGGCCTGCACGGTGCCGCCGACGGCCCGCCGCAGATAGACGGCGCCGATCGGGACGTTCGGCGTGCGGTTCCAGGCGTCGACGCGGGTCGCGAGGACGGAGAACTTGCGCGGCACGCCATCGTCCGGGATCGCCTCCAGCGCGGCCACCCGTACGGGCTCGCCGCCGCCGCCCTTGCGGCCCAGCGGATCAAGCAGGACAAAGAGTCCGGCCGCGGCGGGCACGGTTGCCGCGACGGCCCCGGCCGTCAGGGCGCAGGCCTTGGTGATGAATTCGCGCCGGTCGGGCTGCGTCGGAGAGTCCTTGGGATCCATGGGGCTACAGCACCTTATGAGGGGCGATTCGGGTGTAAATTCCGAATGCCGTACGGAATGCACCGGATTGCTTCACCCAGAGACACCGAGAGCACAGAGCCCAAGCCTTCCCGCGGATGGCACGGATCGACGCGGATATTCCACCCAAATCCGGTTCCGACATCCGCGTTAATCCGTGCCATCCGCGGGAAAGTTTGGGGTCTTTTGGTTGGGGCTTGTATGACCAACCGGTCGAAATTGATTTTGTCTGGCCGTGCCAAAGACGGAAGCCACGCTTCGCACCCTGTTCCGCCGCCGACGTCCGCCCCTTCGTCCGCGGCACCCACCCCTGTCCGCCGTTCATCATGAGAATCCTGCCGTTCCTTACCGTCCTGTTCGCATCCGCCACCACCTTTGCCCAGCCGCCGGCCCAGCCAGCCGGCCGGGCCGGCGGCGGGGGCGGACGCGGTCAGATCCGCACTGAGGTCGAGAGCCTCGGGCCCACGCCCCGCACCGCCCTCCTCGTGGGCGAGAAAAACGCCGGCAGCCTCGCCATCATTGACCCGGTGAAGCTCGAGATCGTCGCCCGTATCCCGGTCGAAAACCAGCCGCACGAGGTCGCGACCGACGGCAAGTACGCCTACGTCGGCAACGCCGGCGCCAACACCGCGATCATCGTGGTCAATGTCGCCGAGCAGAAGCGCGAGCCGTCCATCGACACCGGCATCTTCGGCTCCTTCCACGGCCTGAACGTCGTCAACGGCAAGCTCTACGTCTCGCACGAGGGCACCCGCATGGTCACCCGCTGGGATCCCGCGACGCGGAAGTTCGACTGGGCCCTCGGCACCGGCGGCGGATCCCACCTGCTCATCATCACGCCCGACGAGCGCACGATCTTCACCGCCAACAGCAACACGACCCTCATCACCATTCTCGAGGCCGGCCAGGGCGGCCGCGGTGGCGCCGCCCCTGCCGCCGCACCCGCCGGCGTCAGCCCAGCCCAACAGGTGGCGATGAACGTGCTCCTGCAATCGCAGGCCGCGCCAGCCATCGCCGTCGCGACGGCGCGCAGCGAGCTCCTCCGGGCCAGCCTGACCGAGCCCGCGACCGTGGCCGCCCGCGCCGCCGCCCTCGGCCAGCTCGAGCTCGCCCTCGCCGGCGCCCGGGCCGACGCCTTCGCCAAGTTGCAGTCCTCATCCAACCGGCTCACCCCCGCCCTCGTGCAGAGCCTGGCCACCGCGTCACTCACCGCACCGACCACGACCGTCACCGGCGGCGGCACCAACTGGCGCTTCACCTCGTTCCCGGGCGACACCCGCCTTGAGGGCATGGCCCTCAGCCCCGACGGCCGCGAACTCTGGGTCGTCAACATGAACGTGCGGCCGATGACCATGACCGTGATCAACGTGCCCGATAAAAAGCTCGTCGCGACGTTTCCCCTCCAGACCGTGTTCACCAACCGCATGCGGTTCACCCCGGATGGGAAGCATGTCCTGATGAACGAGCTCATGGGCACCGACCTCGTCATCCTCGACGCCGTCACGCACCAGGAAGTGAAGCGCATCAACGTCGGCGCTGGCGGCGAGGGCATCTTCCTCGATCCCGACGGCACCCGGGCCTTCTACGCCGTCAGCAACGGCAACAAGCTCGCCGTGATCGACCTCAAGACCTTCACCGTCATCAAGGAGATCCCCGGCCTGCAAAATCCGGACGGGATGGATTGGTATATCGCGAAGTGAGGCAGCCGGCGCCGAGCCGCCGGAAACGCTCAACTTTCAACGCTGAACGTTAAGACGATCCCGGGGTGGAGGTCCACCCCGGCTACAGATGTAGGCCGGCAGACCTCTGCCGGCATGCCGGATAGGATGTCTTGGTAGCACCTTCCGAAACTTGAGCGTTCAGCGTTAAAAGTTGAGCGTTCGCCCGGAGATCGGGTCACCCCGCCACCGCGGCGCGCACCAGCTCCGCAATGCCCGGCGGCAACTCCAGCCCGAGGGCGGCCTGCTGGGCCTGCGGGCTCATCTTTTTCCAGGTCTTGCGGATGATCTCGATGAACTTCTCCCGGGTGTAGTCGGCGTGCTGCGAGGCAAAGTCGCTGATCTCGTTCTCGAGGAACACGAGGCAGGCGGCATCCTCCAGCGCCTGCGTGCCGGGATTGGTCTTGAGTCCGGTCTTGGAAACCCAGGTGGCGACCTCGGCGGCGGCGTCCGCCGCGACCCCGGCCTCGAGCAGCAACGCCCGGGCGCGCTCGGCCTGCTTCTTGTAGAGCCCGGTACGCCACTGCATGTACCCGACCTTGCCCAGCGGATACGTGGCACGCGGCACCAGCCAGCGCTCCAGATGCTGGCAGCGCGCCGCCAGCCGCAGGATCGCCGGGGCCGCGGCATCGAGCCGGACCACCCACCCTTCCACGCGCTCGGCGTACACCAGCTCGGCGGCGCGGCCGTCGGGCGCCCGCACCGGGTCGTCGGCATGGGCGGCATCAATCAGTTCACGGGCGCGGGACAACGGATCCATGGGGCAGTGGAAACCGTTGCGCAGGGCGCCGCAAGCGGCAGATTCCAGCCCGCCCCCAATGGAGATCAACAGCGTTAAGCCCACCCCCGAATGCCTGGCCTGCGGTGTCTGCTGCCACTCGCCATCCGACCAGTATGTGTGGGTGAACGGCGCCGATTGGAAACTGCTCGGGGCCGACGCCGAGCGACTGGCGCACTTCATCGGCAACCGGGCCTTCATGAAGATGCAGGACGGCCATTGCGCCGCGCTGGAGATCCGGCGCGAGGCCGGCAAGGACCCGGTCTTCTTCTGCACGATCTACGAAAAGCGCCCCATCATCTGCCATGCCCTGGGCCGCGGCAGCCCGGAGTGCGAGGCGGTGCTGGAGGAGAAAGCAAACGCCGATCGCGCGACCTGACTCCAAACCGTTGGTCACGCAGAGACGCGGAGAACGCCGAGTTCAATCCGGTCCTGATTCCATCAGCGTGGATCTGCGTTATCCGCGGGAAGCTCGGACTCTGCGCGCTCTGCGTCTCTGCGTGACAAATAGTCCGGAACCCGCCCCTCACGCCAGCACCTGGCGCAGCGTTTCGAGATCGAGCACCTTCGCGAGCGACTCCTCCTGCACGATGGCGCCGGCGAGGGTCGCCTTCTCCTTCTGCAGGGCGCGGATCTTTTCCTCGACCGTCCCTTCCGCGATCAGGCGGTAGGCGTTCACGGGCGAGACCTGCCCGATGCGGTGGGTGCGGTCGATCGCCTGCGCCTCGACGGCCGGGTTCCACCACGGGTCGTAGAGGATCACGTAGGAGGCGGCGGTGAGATTCAGGCCGAAGCCGGCCGCCTTGAGCGAGAGCAGGAAGACCGTCTTGCTGCGGTCGGACTGGAACTGCGCGACGAGCTCGTCGCGATTCTCCGTCTGGCCGGTCAGCATGAGGTGGCCGATCTTCACCTCGTCGAGCTTGGTCCGAATGATCTCCAGCATCTCCACGAACTGGCTGAAGACGAGCACCTGGTGACCCTCGTCCTGCAGCTCGACCAGGCGCTCCAGCAATTCGTCCAGCTTCGCCGACGGTTCCTGGCGGTGCACCGGGTCCACCAGCGCGGGATGGCAGCAGATCTGCCGCAGCTTCATCAGGCTCGCGAGGATGTGGAAGCGCGCCTTGTCGAGTTCCCGGGGGGTGCCGACCTTGAGCAGCGCCGCGCGCGCGCGCTTCAGCTCGGCCTGGTAGAGCTGGGCCTGCACGCCCTCGAGCTCGACCACCACGTCCTCCTCGGTGCGCGGGGGCAGGTCGGAGGCGACCTGGCCCTTGGTCCGGCGCAGGAGAAAATGCCGCACCCGGTCGCGCAGCCGCGCCAGCGCCAGCGGGTTGTCCTCCGCATACTGCCGCTTGAACGACGCCTGCGACCCGAGCAACCCGGGCAGGGCGAAGGCAAACAGGCTCCAGAGATCGAGCAGGCGGTTCTCGATCGGCGTGCCGGTGAGGACCAGGCGGTTCTCGCCGGGCAGCTCCCGCGCGATCTGCGCGACCTTGGAGGACGGCGTCTTGATGAACTGGCCCTCGTCGAGGACGATCGCGTGCCATTTCTGGCCCTGGAAAAACTCCGGCCGCAGCCGGAGCTGCACGTAGTTCGCCACGACGATCAGGGGCTTGGTCCCGCCCATGGCCTTGCCGCGGGCCGTGGCCGCGCCCGCGAAACGGATGACCTTGAGCGCCGGGGCAAACCTCGCCGTCTCGGCCTCCCAGTTACCCACGACGGATTTCGGGCAGACCACGAGCACGCGGAGCGGCTCCTCCGGCGGCTGGCGCCCGGCCAGCCAGAGGAGCCAAGCGAGGGCCTGCAGCGTCTTGCCGAGGCCCATGTCGTCGGCCAGCACGCCGCCGAGCCCGTTCTCCGAGAGGAAGGTCAGGAAACGGAAACCCTCGAGCTGGTAGGGACGCAACTCGGCGCGCAACCCCGCCGGCAGGGGGGTTTGTTTCGGCGCCGTGAGTTCCCGCGCCCGGGCGCGCAGGGCCTCGGCCTGTTTTTCCGGCAGGGCGTCGACCATCGTCTGCTGCGTCAGTTGCAGGGCGTGAAAGCGGTGCTTCTCCCCGTTGGCCGCCGCCTCGGCGATCCCCTCCGCGTCGAAACCCGCCGACTCCAGCGCGGCCAGCGGCGCGCCCTCGATCTCGACCTCGAGGCGCCGCCAGCCCTTGCCCTCAAGGCGCACAAGCTTGCCGCGGGCCTTGAGCAGGAGCGCGATCTCGGCGGCGGTCAGCGAGGTGTCCTCGGGCTTCAACGCCAGAGCGAGGTCGAACCAATCGCGGTGGGCCGTGGTCTCAAGCAGCTCGAACTCGACGCGGGCGCGGACGGGATCCGCCAGCAGCGAGGCCAGCTCGCCCTCCGCGATCACCTCGACTTCCGGCGGCAGCGACGCGCGCCACGCCAGGAACTCCTCGGGGAAACTCCGCGTGACGCGGCGGACCCAGCGCGCCTGGTAGGAATCGAAATTCACGCCGAGCCCGGCGAGCCCGCCGGCCACCTGGTCAGCCACCGCGCTGTCGACCAGGTGCAGGAGGTTGGCCACCCGACCCGGCTTGCGGCCCTTGGCCTCCGCCTCGTCCGGCTGTTCCCAGCCCTGCTGTTTCCACTCGCGGAACATGGGCGGCTCGTCCGCCACCGCGGTCAGCCGCAGCGTGAGCAGCTCGCGCTCGGTGAAATCGGTCAGCAGCGCGCACTCGACCCGCGGCCGCAGCACCACGTTCAGGAAGCGCCGCTCGATCTCCGCCGGCATCCGGGTGCCGAATTTCTTCAGCGTCAGCAGGACCTGCGGCTCCTCGATGACCTCGCGCGGCACCAGCGCGTTGCTCGCCTGGCCCTCCACCAGTCCGGGCGGACCCGGGTAGATGATGCCGGCCTGCAGATAAAGATCGGGCCGGCCCGGCAGGTGCAGGGTGGAATCGGGCAGCGCCTCGCCGTCCGGCCGGACAAGCTCGAGCCGGTAATCGCCCTTCCCTTCCTCGGAGCGCGTCATGCGCCACGCCACGGGCGCGGCGGACATCACCAGCGGCCGGCCCTCGCCATCAACGACGAGCATCCGGGCCAGCCGGTTGGAGACCAGGGCGTGCAGGAGCTCGAGGTGCTCGCGGTTGGTGCCGCCAAAGCCCACGATGCGGTAATTCCCCATGCGCTCGCGGCAGAGGGCAAGGAAGGCGTAGAGCTCGGGTGCCACGTCAAGCGACGCGACGGGCGAGGCGTCCTCGCGGAGGAAACGGTCGAGAAAGTTCTTGCCCGCGGGTTTCCACGGGCCGGTGGCCCCGGCGCGCGTTTCCAGGCCCCACACCCGGCCCTCCACCACGACCCGCAGATCGAGTTCCGGGGCCGCGGTGCCGGCGGCGGCGGGAACCCGGTGGCCCAGCGACTCGAAGCGATCCTGCCACTTCTCCACCAGGACGCGGCGCTCCCCGGCCAGGCGGGTGGCGCGGGCCGCCCGGGTGTCGGTGAGCGGAACGAGGAAGGCGGGGATCGCTTCGCCGCGCAGCTCCAGGTCGCAGGCGAGAAACTGCCAGAACTCCCACGCGTCCCCGGGCGGGGTTTCCCACCAGGTGTCGTGCGGCACGGCGGCCGTCCAGCCGGCGGGCGGCGGCAGGCCCATCTGCTGCAGGTCGCTGCTCGCGATCGTGCCGGTCTGCTGGAAATTATGAGAGGCCTGCGCGAGACCGCCGAGCGTCTGCTCCTCGGCGGGCGTCAGCCCGCGGCCGAGCTTGGCCTCGAGCACCGGCTGCCACTGCGCGCGGAACGGGCTGACCACGGTCAGCGCCGGCTCGTCGCGGCGCGCCGGGCGCTCGCCGATGGCGGAGACGCCGCACATCGCCATCCACTTCAGCGCGGCCGCCACCACGTGCTTGCAGCCGCTTCCAGTCGGGCAGCTGCAATTCCCGCCCCAACGGTGGCCGTCGCGGACGAGTTCCACCGCATAACGGTCGGTCCCGCGGACCGTCGCGCTGATCGCCTGCTCGTCCGCCGCCCGGATGTGCAGCACGCGGCCGATGCGGAGATACTCCCGGCCGCGCGCGTACGAGCCGGCGTCGAGTCCCTTGAGGTACTCGCGCAGCTCGCGCGCCGCCTCGGGCGAGTCGATTTCAGGCAGCTTGGGCATGGGAAGGGCGTGGAGACGGTCAGCCGGCCGCCGGTCGCCTTCGACCGCCAGTCCGGGCCAACGCAGGAATGGCCAAAGGGCTTAGAACACCTGCTCGTCGAGGAGCTGGAACAGCTCGGCCTCGGTGATGCGGCGCTGCTGCATGCTGTCGCGCTCGCGGAGGGTGAAGGTGTCGCCGGGTTTCTCGATGGTGTCGAAGTCGATCGTCACACACCAGGGCGTGCCGATCTCGTCCTGCCGGCGGTAGCGTTTGCCGATGTTGCCGCCGTCGTCGTAGAACACGGCGTAGCGGCGCTTGAGCTTCGCATGGAGGGCCTTGGCCCGGCCGACGAGCGCCTCCTTGTTCTTGAGCAGCGGGAGCACCGCGACCTTCACCGGCGCGATGCGAGGGGAGAGCCGGAGCACGGTGCGCTTCTCGACATTGCCCTTCTCGTCGGTGACGTCCTCCTCCGCGTAGCCGGCGCAGAGCACGGCGAGGAAGATGCGGTCCACGCCGACAGCCGGCTCGATCACGTGCGGCACGAACTTCTTCTTCGTGGCCTCGTCGAAGATCTCCTGCGGCTTGCCGCTGGCGTTGGCGTGCTGCGTGAGGTCGTAGCTGCCGCGGGCGGCGATGCCCCAGAGCTCCTGCACGCCGAACGGGTAGCGGAACATGATGTCGACCGTGCCGCGCGAATAGAACGCGAGCTTCTCCTTCGGGTGCGCGTAGCGGGAAAGATGGCTGTCGGGCAGGCCGATCGACTTCAGCCAGGCCTCGCACCAGGCGATCCATTCCTCGTGGCACTTCGCCCAGTCGGCGTCCTCGTGGATGAAGTACTCCATCTCCATCTGCTCGAACTCACGCGAGCGGAAGATGAAGTTGCGCGGCGTGATCTCGTTGCGGAACGATTTTCCGATCTGCGCGATGCCGAAGGGCAGCTTCACGCGGCCGGTGTCGACGACGTTCTTGAAATCCACGAACATGCCCTGCGCCGTCTCGGGCCGCAGGTAGGCGACGGAAGACCCGTCGGTCATCGCGCCGACATTCGTCTGGAACATCATGTTGAAGGCGCGGGGAGCCGTCAGGCTGCCGGGCTCGCCCGTCGCGGGCGACGGGATCAGGGAAATCTCCTCGGGCTTGGCCTCGGTCATGTCGCGCGGCTGCACCGGCGCGAGCTGGCCCTGGATGGCTTTCTTGCGTTTCAGCGACTCCGCGGCGGCCTGCAGGTCGCCGGCGGTGTTGTCGCTCTCGAGCGCGCTGACGTAGCCAACCGTGTTCCCGTCGATCACGACCGGGGCAAAGAAGAGCTGGTCCGCGCGGTAGCGCTGCTTGCTCTCCTTGCAGTCCACCAGCGGGTCGGAAAAGCCGGCGACGTGGCCCGAAGCTTCCCAGACCTTCGGATGCATGATGATCGAGGTCTCGATGCCGACGATGTCCTCGCGGCGGCGGACCATGTCGTCCCACCAGCAGTCGCGGATGTTCTTCTTCAGCTCCGCGCCGAGGGGACCGTAGTCAAAGAACCCGTTGAAGCCGCCGTAGATCTCGGACGACTGGAAGATGAACCCGCGGCGCTTGCACAGCGCAACGAGGGCATCCATGGAGACGGCGGGCACGGTAGGTTCGGACATAGCCCGCCAGACATAGGCCCGACCCCGGGGGCGGTCAATGGCTGGGTTGGGAAATTGAGGTCTTCGTGGGACGGGCGTTTCGGGCGGGATCCGAACGCTTAACGCCCAACTTTTAACGCTGAACTCTCAAGTCGGGCCGCCGGCAGAGGTCTTCCGGCCTACATCCGATCTCGAAAGATCTGTAGCCGGGGTGGACCTCCACCCCGGGATCCGGACGTACTTGAGTTGAGCGTTTACCCAAGGCGTCACCCCTCCGTCGCCACGAGCCCGCTGCGGCCGTCGATCGGGGCCATGCCCTGATCCCGGATCGGGATCGCGGCGCGGTTCGCAAGGATCGCCCTCGCCTGCTCATCGAGCCGGACAAACTCCACGCCGCGTTGGCGGCAGGCCGCCAGCAGTTGCCCGAAGAGTTCTCTGCGGCCCATGCCCTCAAGCTCGGCGTGAGTCGTAAGCACGTTGAGCCGGTCTTCGCGCAGCAACGACAGATAGTGCGGCACGATCTTTTCGTCGGGGTACTCCGGCCGGCCCATGAGCTCGTCGAAGGTCGGCAGCGTGCTCGGGATTTCCAGGGTGCGGAAAACCTTCCCGTCGATCCGCGGGAAGAACGGCGCCGCGCCGCGCGTGTCGCTGGAATAAAGCAGGCCGGCCTCGTCGTAGACTTCGCGGCTGCGGGCGTTGCTCTGCCAGCCCGGGGCCCCGGCCGTCGCGGCCTCGCCGCCAAAGATCCGCCGGTACTCCGCGCGGGCCGCGCCGAACTCCGCCCGCGTCTCCGCGAGGTCCCACTTCATCAGGTGATCCTGCCACTGGTAATGGTTGTGACAATGGATGCCGGTCTCGAAGCCCGCGGCGCGCACCGCCCGGATGGCGTCCGCATGCCGCCGGCCGATGTGCGGCGCCGGGAGCAGCGTGCCGTTGAGGAGCGTCCGCACCCCGTAGATCTGCACCACGCTGGTGCGGCTGACCTTCTGGAAAAAACCCGGCCGGAAAACCCGCGAGATCGCGCGGCCGGTTTGGTCGGGCCCGAGTGAAAACAGAAAACACGCCGGGACGCCCGCCGCCCGCAGATCCGCCACGAGGTTCGGTACGCCCTCCCGCGTGCCGCGGTCGGTGTCGACATCAACTTTGAGGGCGAGGCGGAGGGGCATGGGGGCGGGACCAACGAAGCCATATTCGGAAGGGGTGTCACGCAGAGACGCGGAGAACGCAGAGGACGGACAAATCTCCCGGTCTCGTCCTCTGCGTTCTCCGCGTCTCTGCGTGACATCTGCTCGACACTCCGCAGGGCCGGCCCTTGCCTCGCACCGTCTCCCTCCCGCCATGTCCGCACCCGTCCAACGCCCCGCCCTTATCGTCGCCGACCGCTGGCGCGACTACCAGCTGCTCGACTGCGGCGACGGCATGAAGCAGGAGCGTTGGGGCCAGTACACGCTGGTCCGGCCCGACCCGCAGATCATCTGGCCACGCAGCGGCTCGACCGCGCTGGACGGGGGCGGCGGCGCCTCGCGCTGGCAGAGCTGGGATGGCTACTATCACCGGAGCGAAGCCGGAGGCGGCAAATGGGAGTTCCGGCAGAAACTTCCCGATTCCTGGAAGATCGAGTACCAGCCGCTCAACCTCACCTTTCGCATCCATCCCACCAGCTTCAAGCACACCGGCCTCTTTCCCGAGCAGGCGGTGAACTGGGATTGGTTCTCCGCCCGGATCAAGGCCGCGCGCCAGGCCGGCCGCGAGGTCTCCGTGCTCAACCTCTTCGGCTACACCGGCGCCGCCACCTGCGCCGCCGCCGCCGCGGGCGCCAGCGTCTGCCATGTCGACGCCGCCGAGGGCATGGTGAAGTGGTGCCGGGAAAACGCCGCGCTCTCGGGCCTCGCCGACGCGCCGATCCGCTATCTCACCGATGACTGCCTGAAGTTCGTGCGCCGCGAGCAGAAGCGCGGGCGCAAGTACGACGCCATCATCATGGACCCGCCCACCTACGGCCGCGGCAGCACCGGCGAGATGTGGAAGCTCGAGGACCACCTCTGGGAACTCCTGCAGGAATGCCGCGCCGTGCTCTCCGAGCAGCCACTGTTCTTCCTCATCAACGCCTACACCGCGCGCCTCTCCCCCACCGTCGTCGCCAACCTGCTCGCGGGCCTGTTCGAGGGCCGCGGCGGCACGATCACCGCCGGCGAGGTCGGACTGCCCGTGCAGCGCGACGGCAAGGTGCTGCCTTGCGGGATCTACGGCCGCTGGGAGGCGTGAACCCCCGGACGTGAAGTCGTTTTTCGCGGTTCTCGCGCTCCTCCTCGCCAGCGCCGCGGCCCGCGGTGCCGACTTGCCGCCGGATTTCGGCCTGCCGTTCACCGATGTCCGCTTCGGCTCGGTCACGCTTTACTCCGAGAACGACAAGTATTTCGCCGGGACCGACCAGCACTACACCAACGGCTTCAAGGTCTCCGCTCTTTCCAGCAACCTCGCGCGCCTCAGCCCGGAGGAGATGTACGCGCCGGTGCGGGCTGCCGTCCGCGTGCTCGGCCCGCTCCTTCCCGACGGCCAGGTCTACAAGCTCGGCGTCTCGCTCGGCCAGAACCTCTACACCCCGGTCGACATCGACACCGCCGCCTTCCAGCCCGCCGACCGGCCCTACGCCGCCTGGCTCTACGTCGGCACGACCCTCCAGATCTACCAGCCGCCGCGCACCACGGCCTCGGGCAACACCGCGATCGCCCGACTCGACTCGCTCGAGGTCAACCTCGGCATGGTCGGGCCCGCCGCGTTCGGGCGCCAAGTGCAGAACAACTACCATGACCTGATCAAGGTGCCCCACGCCAAGGGCTGGCACCACCAGATCGACAACGAACCCGGGATCGTCGTCAGCCTCGAGCGCAAGTGGCGCCTCTCCACCGCGCAGGCCCGGACCGGCTGGGGCGGCGATTTCATCCCCCATGTCGGCGCGGCCGTCGGCAACGTGACGACCCGCGCCAACGGCGGGGCCGAGGCCCGGCTGGGCTGGCGCCTGCCGGCCGACTTCGGCAGCAATCTCATCCGGCCCAGCGGCGACTCCAACAGCCGCCAGCGCGCCAACTGGAGCTTCTTCGTGTTCGGGGGGTGGGACACCCGCCTGGTCGGCCGCGATATCACGCTCGACGGCCCGATGTTCACCGCCGGCCCGAGCATTGGGAAGCGCAAGGTGGTGCACGACGTCGCCGGCGGGATCGCGCTGGGCAGCCACCACTGGCAGCTCGCCTACACCCAGGCCCGGCGCAGCCGGGAGTTTCGTGGACAGGATCACTCCTCCGTCTTTGGCTCGATCAGCCTGACGTTTTACCGCTGAATTCCACCGTGTCCTCGATCTCCGACTCGTATTTCACCCGCGCCAACGAACTGCTTGCCCGCGCCCGCGAGACCAACGCCCCGGCCATTGCCCGCCTCGCGCCGATCATCGGCGCCTCCGTCGCGAAAGGCGGCGTGATCCACACCTTCGGCAGCGGCCACAGCGAGCTGATCTCCCGGGAGATCATCGGCCGCGCCGGCGGCCTCGTCTGCGTCAGCGGCATCATCGATCCCACCGCGGGTTTCATCGAGAACCTGCCCGGCTACGGCACCCGGCTCGTCGAGCGCTACGACCGCCAGCACCGCCTCGACCCGGGCGAGGTCATCATCGTCATCTCCAACTCCGGCAAGAACGGCTCGCCCATCGACGTGGCACTCTACGCCAAGCAGAAGGGCCTCACCGTCATCGCGGTGACCTGCCTCGCGATGTCGCGGGTCACGCCTTCCCAGCATCCGTCGGGCCAGCGGCTCTTTGAGATCGCCGACGAGACCCTCGACAACGGCGGGGTGACCGGCGACGCGATCGTGGAACTCACCCCGGGAGTCATGGCTGGACCCACTTCGACCCTGATCGGTTGCTCGGCGCTGAACTGGCTGATGCTCGAAAGCATGGCGTGGCTGCGCGACCACGGGCATCCGCTCCCGGTCCTCCGCAGCCAGAACCTGCCGGGCGCGATCGAGCACAACCGCGCGCTCGGCCGCCAATACCACGGCCGCCTCAGCCGCCAGCTGGCGTGAGCCGAAGCCCTCGAGCCGTTTTGACCACGGATTGCACGGATTCCACGGATTGTTCCGATCCGGGAAATAGGTGGTTATGCTACCCCCGTTTCCGGTGCCTTTATCCGTGTCATCCGTGCCATCCGTGGTTCAAAATGCCGGGGTTGGATAAAATTTCCCCATGAAATTCAAAATCGGTGTCGACGGCGGCGGAACCAAGACGGAGGGCGTGCTCGTGGACGCCGCGGGCAATGTCGTCGCCCTTCACGTGGGCTCCGGCTCCAATCCCAGCCTGGTCGGGGCCGAGCGCGCCCGCTCCGTGGTCGCCGCCACCCTCGACTCGCTCCGCGCCCAGGCGGGCGGACTCGCCGCGGCGGACGGGACCAAGCCGGAGATCGAGGCCACCCTGCTCTGCATGGCCGGCAGCCCGGCCCATTGGCAGGAGTTCGCCAGCGCCCTCGTTAATTTCGGCCGGGTCACGACCGTAGACGACTCCGGCCCCGTGCTGGAGCTGGCGACCCACGGTCAGCCGGGGCTCGTGCTCCACGCCGGCACCGGTTCGTTCGTCGCCGCCCGCGGGCCCGCCGGCACCGTGCACTACGCCGGCGGGCTTGGCTGGCGCTTCGGTGATCCCGGCAGCGGCTACGACATCGGCCGGCGCGGCATCGCCCGCGGGTTGCTCGACCTGCAGGCCGGCATGACCACGACCAAGCTCGCCCAGGCCCTCTGCCAGCACATGGGCCTTGATGACGCCGCCGCCCTCACGCGGCGCTTTTATCAGGACCCCGATGCCGCCGAACGCCTCGCGCCCTTCGCCCCGATCGTGCTGCAGCTCGCCACCGCGGGCAACCCGGCGGCGACGCAGGTGGTGGTCCAGTCGGCCGTCGAGTTGCTCGACGTCGCGATCCACCTTGGCGAGCAGTTGTTCTCCGAGACCATGCTCGACCGCATCAATGCCGGCCTGAGCGGCCCGATCCTCACCCATCCGATCGTGCGCGACGTGCTCGCGCAACGCGCGCCCTTCCCGCTCGCTCCCGTCGAGGGCACCCCCATCGAGGGCGTGCGCCGGATGCTGGCGGAGATGGATTAGGAGATTGGGCAATCCATAGGCCCTATAGGACCTATAAGCCCTATAGGGCCTATGATTTCGGAAACCTCCTCAGCCACTGGTACCACCGTCCTGCCAGAAGCCGTCTGGCGCCAGCTCCAGCAGGCCCACGAGCGCCGGGTGCGGGCATGGACCGATCCGCACCAGCTCCGTGCCGCGCGCGGGGAAAAGCATCCGGTGCACGATTTCCTGTTTCATTATTATGCCTTCCGGCCGTCGTGGCTCCGCCGCTGGCATCCGGGGCCGGATGTCGTGCTCACCGGCGAGGGGGCGCGCGAATTTCTGGCCCGGCCGGGCTACCGGCTGCTCGGCGCAAACGCCGGGGAGTCACCCGCCGTGGCGGTGGATCCCGCGGCGCTGTCGCCCGGCCGGCGGGAATTCGTCGCCTGGCTGCGCGGCCTGCTCAGCGCCATGCGGACCCGCCCGCCGTATTTCGGCTGCTTCGGGTTGCACGAGTGGGCGATGGTCTACCGGCAGACGCCCGAAGAAGTGCGCCACAACCAGCACCCGCTGCGGTTTCCCCCAGAGGAGATCGCCCGGATCGTCGCGGCGTCCGCGATCTGCTGCTCGCACCATGACGCCTTCCGCTTTTTCACGGCGCCGGCGCGGCCGTTGAACCGGCTCCAGCCCGCCCGGGACGACGCGCCCGCGCTCGAGCAGCGCGGCTGCCTGCACGCCAACATGGATCTCTACAAGTGGGCCTTCAAGCTGGCCCCGTTCACGCCGGCCGAGCTCACCGCCGACTGCTTCGAGCTGGCGCGCGACATTCGCGAGGTGGACATGCGCGCCAGCCCGTACGATCTGCGCACCCTCGGTTTCGAACCGATCGCGATCGAGAACCCCGCCGGCCGCGAGGAGTATGAACGCCACCAGCGGGCCTTCACCGCGCGCGGCGAGCCGGTGCGCGCCCGGCTGCTCGCGCTTTGCGACCGGTTGCTGGGTTAGAAATGGGTAGGGCCCGACGTCCCGGTGGGCCGGGCCGCCCGGAGGTCGGCCCCTACCTCCTACAACCCCGGCTCGAGCCCCATCAGTTGCTCCAGCACGAGCCGCATGGCCGGCTCAACCTTGATCAGGTCGGCGGGAAAATTCCGCAGCGTCAGCATCGGGTTGTAGAGCTCCGTGCCTTCACGGGAGTTGAGCTGGAGGCCGGCAAGATACTGCAACCGCAGGTCCCGGTCGCGGTTGATCACAGCCTCATCCAGCCAATCCGTCATTTCGGAGCGCCGGCCCGCGTAGGTGGCAAAGAGCGCGAGATCCGAGCCCAGGCCCACGTCGTCCAGCGACTGCCAGACCCGCGCATAGGCCGGCGAAAACAGGCGCTGCTGGATCGCCTTGGCATCGAGGGACAGCTTCCCCTCCTGTCCGAGCAGCACGACGTCGTAACCGTCATGCAGTTCGGCATTCCCCCAGATCGTGCCCTCGGGGAAGGTCTCAAAGAAAGTCGCCAGTTCGCTGAGCACGACGGCACGGCTGCTTTCATAGAACGGGACCCACTGGGTGACCAAGCCGCCCGGCTTGAGGCGCTGCTTCACCAGCTCGAAGTATTCGCGGGTGTAGAGCGTCGCGGCGCCCTTCACCCACGGGTGGATCGGGTCGGAGGTGATGATGTCGAACTTCTCCTGCGTCGTCAGGATGTAGTGCCGCGCGTCGTCGTAGATGATCTCCACCCGCGGGTCTTTCACCACGTCGTAGTTCTGCTCCCTGAAGTACGGCGCGATGCGTTGCGGGATCAGCGGCTCGATGTCGCAGATCACGATCCGCTTCACCGACGGGTACTGCGTGAACGAACCCGCCGTCACGCCCGCCCCGCAACCGACAACCAGGATGGATTCCGGGTTCGGGTGGAACAGCGCCGGCACATGCCCGAGCATCCGCTGCAGGCGCATGTCCTTCGGGAACGTCGAGGCCTCGGTCTTGCCGGCCACATGGAAACTCACGTTGCCCTGGGCGTTCCTCGTGACGCCCACCGTGGAATTCAGTCCCTCGCCAAACCAAAGCGGGGTCTTGTCCGCCATCGGCGTGGTCGCGAGCTGGCGGCCATAAGCCAGCACCGGCCAAGGTAGCGCGGGCAGCCGGAAGGCAAGCAGCCCTGCCGCAACCGGCGCCAGGCTCACCAGAGCCAGCGCGAACCGCCGGGCGCGGCGGTTGGCCGCCTGACGCGAGTCGTGCAGCAGGGCCAGCAGGCCAGCGCCCACCGAAAGCAGGAGCAGCAGGCGTTGCGTGTGCTGGCCCCCGAAGGTCGGCACGATCCAAAGTCCGGCGAGAAGCGCGCCGGCGATCGCCCCGCCGGTGTTTGCCGCATAAACGCCACCGGCCAGCCGGCCGGCATCGCGTCCCGGCGCCGCCAGCGCCGCCAAGGCCAGCGGGAAACTCGCGCCCCAGAGCAGCGCCGGCGGCAGGAGCGCCGCCGCGCAGCGGGCCAGGTCGGCACTCAGCTTGCCCAGCGGGGTGGCAACCAAGCCGGCCTCGAAGGTCCAGTAAGGCAGGTGCTGCGCGATGAGCACGGCCGCCCAAAGAATGCCGGGCGCGAGCAGCCCTTGCGCGGCCCCCAGCCAGCGCCGCGGAGACGCGGTGTGCCGCGCCAGCCAGGCCCCGCCCGCCCCGCCCAGCCCGATGCCGGCCAGGAACACCGCGAGGATGATCGAGAAGGTGTAGACCGTGCCCCCGAGCAGCAGCGCGAGGTGCCGCGTCCACACGACCTCGGCCGCCAGGGCGCAGAACCCCGACAGCGCCGTGACCCCAAACACCGGCCAGGCCGCCGGGGCCTTCGCCGGAATGTCATCTATTAGATGACATTCCCCCGCGGGCGTCGCCGTGTGCGGGGCCTTGGCGGCGAGCAGCCAGGCCGCCGCCGCGACGAGCAGGTTGAGGGTCACCGCACACCAAGTGGCGGTCGCCAGGTCGTGCACCCGCAGCAGGTAGAAGCCAGCCAGCAGGCAGCCGGCCACGGCGCCCGCCGTGTTGCCGCCGTAGAAAAAGCCCAGCCAGGACAGCCCCTGACGCGTCGCGCCGATCCAGCGCGCCACCACGGGGAGCGTCGCGCCCATCAGGAATGTCGGCGGTAGCAGGAGCGCCGCCGCGAGCCCCGCCCGCAGCGCCAGCCCGGTCTGCCCATCACCGGCGATCCCGGCATAAAGCCGGCCGGCCGACGGCAGCACCACCAGCACAACCACGCCCAGCAGGGCGATGCCGGCCTCCAGCACCGCATAGACGCGCAGCGGATGCCGCGCGGGCGACACCAGCCGCGGCCAGGCGAGGCTGCCCGCCCCCATGCCGCCCATGAACGTCGCCAGCAGGACCCCAAGCGACACCGCGCTCGAGCCGATCACGAGCTGCAGCAGCTGGAACCAGACGATCTCGTAGATCAGCGCGGCCGCGCCGCTGCCCGCAAAGAGCAGGACCAGCAGCGGCAGGAACCGCGGCGCCGGGTTCATCCCGCGGCCGCTTTGGCCCGCGCCTTCTCCAGGATCGCCAGCAGGGCGGCAAAGTCGTCGTCGCGTGTCCGGCTGTCGATGATGTGGTCGAACTTCGGCGCCTCGTGCAGCTCCTTCTCGGCCGTGGCCATGCGCCGCTCGATCTCAGCCTGGTCGTCATGCCCCCGGCCCTCCATCCGCGCGAGCAGGCGCGCATGGTCCACCACGATGAAGATCGTCGTCATCGCCCGCTGCATCACCGGATTGGCGGCCGCGGCCGAGCGGAAGCTTTCCACCCCCTGCACATCAACGCTCATCACGAGGTCGTGGCCCGCCGCCAGCGGTCCGAGCACGCTTGCCGCGAGGGTGCCGTAGCGCCGCTCGCCGTGGACCCAGGCCCACTCAAGGAATTCGCCCCGCCCGACCTTCGCGTCAAACTCCACCGGGGTGAAAAAGTGATAGTGCACGCCGTTGATCTCGCCCGGTCGCGGTTGCCGCGTGGTGGTCGTGACCACCCGCGAGAAGCCGAGCCCGGCCTCCACCAGCCGGTCGCAGAGCGTGCTCTTGCCCGAGCCGGCGGGACCGGCGAGGACCAGCAGGACCGGCGCGGGTTTTCCGGCGGACCGCGGACGATGGGAGGTGGAGACGGACATCAGAGGGAGGGCTTCGGAAATTCCCCACCGATCAGTAGGTGAACGCCACCGCGCCGAGCACGACTCCGTAGGCCAGCAGCCCGCCGCCGAGCACCCGGGCGCGCGGGCCGGGCCGGAACAGCCACTCCAGGAAGTCGCGCATCCGCCACGGCTGGGCCCCGAGCCAGATCGCCGCCGGCAGGGCGATCAGGTAGAGCGGCGCGACCATGAACAGCCGCTGGGGCTGGTCGTATTGCATGTACGCCGCATCGAGCAGGGGCATCGCGCCGACCAGCACGCAGACCGCCAGGCCGCGCACTGCGAGGAAATCCGGCACGAGAAACAACGACAGCACCGCCAGCACCGAGAAGCCAATGAGCAGGTAGACCTTGTAGTCGCCGAAGTCGGCCGGCGAGAGGTGCGCCACGCGGTAGAGGAACCCCAGGGTGCCAAGCCCAAGGAAGAGGAAGCTGGCCGGGGTGGAGCGCGGGAATCCCCGGAGGATCGAGACCACCGCCGGCGAACCGAGGAGCAACGCCACGCCGAGCAGCAGAAAAAGTGCGGCGGTCAGGAGCGTGGCGAGGGAAAGCGTCATGGAGTCAGTAGTGCTCGTTCTCGTTCTCTTACTCGTTCTCGTTCTCCCGATAAAGATTCACCCCACCTCGGGCCGGATGGAGGGGATCTTCGCGGACTTCGCCCGAGAACCGGGAAATCAAGCCCGCTACCAAGCTCACCACTCCAAGCAGGATCTCCTTGCCGACAGCGGCTTCATCCACCCCCAGCTTCTTCTTTACCACCAAGACATCCAAACAGGCCGCGCATTCCACGGCCGAGCCCCTCGCGATATCCAGATAACGACACCGATCCACATGTGAGCGTTTGCCGTTTCCCTCGGCAATGTTGAGTGGAACGCTTGTGGAGGCCCGATCAAGCTGGTCGCGCGCAGCCATGCGGGCAGGAATGCCCTCGATGATTGGATCGGCCCACGCAACAAACCTCAGCGCTTCCTGATAGGCCCGTAGCTTCTCGTGGTCGAATTGGGCAGACATTTCGGAAAGGAGAACGAGAACAAGTAAGAGAACGAGAACGATTATGGCCCCACGCCGGCCAGCACCAATTCGCCGTACAAAGTGCTCACCGAGGCGCGCTCAATCCGCAGCGGCTGCCGCGTGCCGGCCAGCCGGGGCGCCGCATCGAAGATGCAGACCCGGTTGCCGCGCGTGCGCCCGGTCCAGCGGCGCCCAGTCTGGTCCGGGCCCTCCACCAGCACCTCCTGCACCGTCCCGACCAGGCCGGCCGCGCGGCGGGTGGAATTGCGCTCGAGAATCGTCAGGAGCTCCTGGTTGCGGCGCTCCTTCACGTCGTCGGGGACCTGGTCCGGCAGCTCCGCCGCGGGCGTGCCGGTCCGCACCGAGTACTTGAAGATGTAGGCCATGTCGAAATCGCAGGCCTCGAACAGCGCCTTGGTCTGCCCGAAGTCCTCCTCGGTCTCGCCCGGGAAACCGACGATCACGTCGGTGGAGAACGTCATGTCCGGACGCACCGCCCGCAGCGCGGCGATGATCTCCGCATAGCGCTCGCGCGAATAGGGCCGGTTCATCGCCCGGAGGATGCGGTTGCTCCCCGACTGCATCGGCAGGTGGGCGTACTCGCAGAGCTTGGGCAACCGGCCGTAGGCCTCGATCAGGTCCTGCCGGAAGCCGCGCGGATGCGGCGAGGTGAACCGGATCCGCTCCAGCCCGTCGAGGGCGTTGACCCGCTCCAGCAGCTGCACGAAGGGCGTAATTCCGCCCGTGTGTTCGTAGTCGCGGCGGCCATAGCTGGTCACGATCTGCCCGAGCAGGGTGATTTCCCGGACGCCCCGGCCGACGAGCGAACGGCACTCCGCGACGATGTCGTCCATCGGCCGCGAGCGCTCGTCGCCGCGGGTCTTGGGCACGATGCAGAAGGCACAGTCCATGTCACAGCCCTGCTGGATCGACACAAAAGCGGTGACCTGGGCCGCGGCATCCGGGGCCTCGTCCTGGGCGAGCACATGGTCGCGAATGGTGTTCTGCGACCCGGCCTCCTCGCCGATGTCGACGATGGTTTCGGCCAGCGGGACCCCCGTCGCCTGCGCCGCCCGGAGGTTGTCGAGATAACCCGGCACCTGGTGGAACTTCTGGGTCCCCACGATCAGGTCGACGTCGGGCAGCTGGTCGAGGAGCGAGGCGCCGCGGTTCTGCGCCATGCACCCCAGAATCCCCAGGATGAAGTCGGGCCGCTTCTTTTTCCTGGCCTGGAGGTTGGCCGCCTTGCCGATGGCCTTTTGTTCGGCGGCATCACGGACACTGCAGGTGTTCAACAGGAGCACATCGCAGTCTTCCTCGGAGTTCACGATCCGGTACCCCCGGGCGCGCAGCATCGCCGCGACCGCCTCGCTGTCGCGTTCGTTCATCTGGCAACCATACGTCTTGATGTGGACTCGATTCACCGTCGGGGGCGGACCTAGGTAGACCCGGACCCCGGCGGGTCAACGCGGGATTCGGCCGGGATCAGCCTCCAGCCACCCTCAGGACTTGATTTCAGCTCCGCCACGGATGCAGCCCGCGCTTTCTAAACTGGCGGCCGAGGCTCTCATGCTCGCGAGACTTGCCCGCGCGTTAGCTGGTTGGCGCAGCCTGCCCGGAATAAATTGACAAGCTATAACTTTTGTTTCTAAGAATCACCCAATAGGCGAAATTCCCGGCCATAATACCAGTTATTGCTTGTTTTATTCTATCTTATACCAGTCATTGCTTGTTTTTTATTCTTTTTTACTAGTTATAATTTGTTTTTATGAAAACCGATCGAATCACCCTCAAAGCTCTAGACGAGAGATTCGCTTTCATTGCCGACCACGGGGACAAACTAAATCCACCTGATGGTGGCTGGTTGCGGTCCGTCCGTGATGGGCTGGGAATCAGCCAACGGGAGGCCGCAGCCTTGGCGGGCGTGACCCAACAGGCGTTCGATCAATTTGAGTCCGGCGAGCTCAAGGCCAGCATCACCTTGGAGCGTCTGCAAAAGGCGGCGGCGGCCTTGGGCTGCGAGGTGGTTTACTTCCTGAAACCGGCGGAGGGTGCCGGCGGGACCTTTGTCACCCTGCCCGAGCGCCGGGCCAAGGGCAGGAAGCCGACGGCTAAGCCTGCCCAGCGGCAACCGGACCAGCGTCATGCCGAGGATTTGCCCGTCAATCTGCTGTAATTGACCGATTCCGATGGCGGGGTGACACAGTTTTCAGAACCCGGCTATTGCAGGGTGCGGCGGGCGGGGTTTGTTAAACCTCCCCTGCTGAAATGAAAACAGTCCGAGACTTCGCCTCCGCCAAGAAGGATTGCCGCCAGATCGTCATGTCGACGGCCTACGATGCCTGGTCCGCGCGTCTGTTGGTCGAGGCGGGGGTGGACTGCCTCCTGGTAGGAGACAGCGCGATGATGGTGGTTCACGGGGAGAAGGACACCTTGGGCGCCACCGTGGAATTGATGGCCGTGCACACGCGGGCGGTCAGGCGCGGTGCCCCCGATCTCTTCATCGTGGCGGACATGCCTTTCCTCTCGGTGCGCAAGGGCAAGGCCCATGCGGCCGGCGCCGCCGGCGCCCTGCTGCGGGCCGGGGCCCAGGCCGTCAAGATCGAGGGCGTGCGGGGTCACCTCGATGTGATCCAGCACCTCGTTGAGTCAGGCATCCCGGTGATGGGCCACCTGGGTCTCCTGCCCCAGTCGGTCAATGTACTGGGCGGCTACGCGGTGCAGGGTCGCGACGTCGCCGCGGCGGCCCGGCTGCAGCAGGAAGCCGCGGAACTCCAGGACGCGGGGGCATTCGCCACCGTCCTCGAATGCGTGCCGCAGCGCCTGTCCCGGATCGTCACCCACGACCTGGACATTCCCACGATTGGCATCGGTGCGGGCCGCCACTGCAACGGCCAGGTGCTGGTCTTCCACGATTTCCTCGGGCTCAACCCCGGGTTCCGTCCCCGCTTCGTGCGCCGGTTCGCCGACGGGGCCGCCCTGGTGCGGACCGGGGCCAGGAAATACGCCGCGGCCGTGCGGGCCGGGAAATTTCCCGCCCCGAGGGAGAGTTTCTGACCATGCCCACCGTCCTTCGCACCGTTGCCGAATGCCGCGCCTGGCGGGCCGCCCAAGGCCGCCGGCTGGGCTTCGTGCCCACGATGGGCGCGCTCCACGCGGGCCACGCCACGCTTTTCCAACGGGCCAGGGCGGCGAACGACCTCGTCCTCGCCTCGGTGTTCGTGAACCCGACGCAGTTCGACGACCCGCGGGACTTCAAACTCTACCCGCGCACGCTCGACGCGGACGCCGCGCTGATGGACGCCGCGGGCGTGGACGCCGTGTTCGTGCCCTCGGTCGACGAGATGTACCCCAACGGGACCCGCTACCTGGTCCATGAGGACGAACTCAGCCGCGGGCTCTGCGGCGCGCACCGCCCGGGCCATTTCATCGGCATGCTCACCGTGGTGCTGAAACTCCTGCAGATCGTCCAGGCCGACCGCGCCTACTTCGGCGAGAAGGATTACCAGCAGCTCGAGCTCGTGCGTGGCCTGGTGAAGGCGTTCTTCGTCCGCACGGAGATCATCGCCGTGCCCACGGTGCGGGAGCCGGACGGTCTCGCGATGAGTTCGCGCAACACCCGCCTCAGCCCGGCCGAGCGGGCGCTCGCCCCGCGTTTCCCAGCCGTGCTCGCCTCGGCCCTGACGGCGGAGGCCGCCCGGGCCCAGCTCGAGGCCGAGGGATTCCGCGTGGATTACATCGAGGACCGCGACGACCGCCGCTTCGGCGCCGTGCACCTCGGCCAGACCCGCCTCATCGACAATGTCGCGCGCTAACGTCCTCTTTCTCCTCAGCGGCTCCATCGCCTGTTACAAGGCCTGCACCGTGATCTCGCGGCTCGCCCAAGCGGGCGTGACCGTGCAAACCGTCGCCACGCCCTCGGCCCTGCGCTTCGTCGGCCGGGCCACCCTGGAAGGCCTGAGCGGCCGGCCGGTTTTCACCGACCTATGGGAGGAGGGCCGTGCCCTCGACCACATCGAGCTGGCCCGGACCGCCGATCTCGCGCTCCTCTGCCCCGCCACGGCCAACACCATCAACCGGCTGGCCGGCGGCCTGGCCGACGACCCGGTGGGCGCGCTCTTCCTCGCGTGGGAGCTGAAGGACAAACCCTGGTGGCTCGCCCCGGCGATGAACGGTCGCATGTGGGAGCATCCCGCCACCGCCGCCTCGTTGGAAAAACTGCGCGGCTGGGGCGTGAAGGTGCTCGACCCGATCGAGGGCGCCCACGCCTGCGGCGAGGAAGGCCCCGGCCGGCTCGCCGACCCGGAAGCCATCGCGGCCGCCGTGCTGGCGGCGCTACCGCGCCCATGAGAATCCTCGTCACCTCAGGCGCCACCCGCGAGCCGATCGACGCGGTGCGCTTCCTCTCCAACGTCAGCACCGGCTCGACCGGCGCCACCTTGGCGGACACTTTTTTCCAGCAGGGCCATGACGTGACCCTCCTCCACGGCACCGGCGCCATCCGGCCCGGCCTCGTGACTGACCGTGAAGAATATTCCACGGCGACCGATCTCCGGAAGCGACTGCAACGCCGGCTCGCCGGCGGCAAATACGACCTGGTCGTGATGTGCGCCGCGGTCGCGGATTACCGCCCGCGCGTCGTCCGGAAAGGAAAGCTCAGCTCCGGCGCCCCGGAGCTGACGCTCACCCTGGTGCGCAACCCCAAGATCCTACCGCGCCTCAAATCCTTTTCCCCGCGCCCGGTTCGCGTGGTCGGATTCAAGCTCACCGTCGGGGCCGGCAGCCGGGCCCGGAAAAAGGCCGTCAACGCCTTGTTCGCCCAGGGCGGCGTGGATCTCGTCGTGTCCAACGACCTGCGCAGCATCGGCGACCGCCGGGCGCATCTTTTTGCCATCCACGGCGGAAAGGATGACGCGGGGATCGAAGTCGAAGGCGCACCCAGCCTGGCCAACACCCTGGTCCATCTCCTGCCGCTCCTGGAGTTGCCCGATTTCGGGCGTTTGCCATGACCGCCCCGCGCACCCTGGTGGTCGACGTGGGCAATACCACCGTGTTCGCCGGGGTTTTCTCGGGGACGCGGCTGGTGAAGCGCTTCCGCCTGACGGCGAAAGCCGCGCGCCAGCCTGCGACCTGGACGCGCCTGATCGCCAGCCGGACAACCGGTTCGCTGCAAGGAGCCGCCCTGAGTTCCGTGGTTCCGGCGCTCACCCCGATCATCGCGCGCACGCTCAGCAAGGCCTTTGCGCTCACCCCGGCTGTCATCGCTGCCGCCGCACCGCCCGGCCTCAAGATCGGCTACCGGCGCCCGGCGGACCTCGGCACCGACCGGATCGCCTGCGCCCTCGGGGCCAGGGTGCTTTTCCCGCGGCGCCATGTCATCGTGGTCGACTGCGGCACGGCCACGACGGTGACGGCGCTGCACCGGAACGGCACGATCCTGGGCGGGGCCATCCTGCCCGGCGTGGGCCTGTGGCCGGAAATGCTGGCCACGCGCACCGCCCAGCTCCCGCGGCTGGCGCTCCGGCGGCCCCGACGGGCGCTCGGGCGCTCGCCGGGGGAAGCGCTGCAGAGCGGATTCTTCTTCGGTCACGCCGGTGCGATCCGTGAGTTGGTCGGCCGGGTGCGTGCGGAGGCTTTTGGCCGTGCGCCGGTGGTCGTGATCGGGACCGGTGGCCACGCGACCCGGTTCGCCCGGGAAAACCTCTTTACCGTCCACGAGCCGGATCTCATCCTGACCGGTTTACACGCCTTCGCCGCGCAAATTTTCGCCCATGCTTAAGCACTTTCTCCGCGCCAAGATCCACCGCGCGACCATCACGTCCGCCGATCGTGATTACGAGGGATCCATCTCGATCTGCCGTGAACTCTGCCGGGCGGCCGAGCTGCTCGAGTTCGAGCAGGTCGATGTCTACGACATCTCCAACGGCGCCCGCTTCACCACTTACGTGATCTACGGCGAACCCGGCCAGATCCAGGTCAACGGCGCCGCCGCCATCTTGGTCACACCAGGTGACCCGGTGATCGTCGCCGCCTATGCCGGCCTTGAGCCGGCCGAGATTGCCTCGCACCAGGCCATCGTTGTCCAGGTGGACCCCGCCAACCGCGTCACCCACCGGAAAGTCTCGCCCATCCACCAGCCCTAAGGTCCGCCCCTGCCTCCCACCATGAGCCAACGTTCCCCGGAAAATCTTTTTGAGAAAGCGATCTTCGCCAGCCGCTGGCTGCAGGCCCCGCTTTACGGCGGCCTGATTGTCGCGCAGGGCATCTACGTCTACCAGTTCTTCGTCGAGCTGTGGCATTTGTTCGGCATCGCCTTCCTGCATCACCCGCCCACCAGCCCGATCACCGGGGAAGTGGCGGCGGCGGTCATCGACCCGAGCACGGCCATCATGCTGGGCGTGCTGGGGCTGATCGACGTCGTCATGATCGCCAATCTGCTCATCATGGTGATCATCGGCGGCTACGAGACCTTCGTCTCGCGAATCAATCTCGAGGGCCATCCGGACCAACCGGAGTGGTTGAGCCACGTCAACGCCGGCGTCCTCAAGGTAAAGCTCGGGACGGCGCTGATCAGCATTTCGTCCATCCATCTGTTGAAGTCCTTCATCGAGGTGCGCACCCATCCCGCCACCGGCCAGGGCATCATGGACAACGGCGTGATGTGGCAGATCATCATCCACTGCGTCTTCGTGCTTTCCGCCATCGCCCTCGCCTACGTCGACAAGCTGATGATGGCGGGAGTGAAGGCCCAGTCCGAGGGCACGCACTGACCGGCCCGCCTTGCGCCCCCGCCGGAAACGGATTTGCTGACCACCCCGGCTGCCGCCCGGGCAGCGACCCTGACGCCATGATCATCACCGACACTCCCAGCGAAGCCGAGGCCGAGCGCCTGCTGAAGCTGCTGATGAACGTCGAGTGCGACCCGCACGGCCGCACCTGGAACCTCGAGACCTGCCGGGAGATCGCGCCGCTCACGCTGGAGATCAACCGCCTGAAGCGGGAGAAAAATGCGGTCATCCTCGCCCACTCCTACGTCGAGCCGGAGATCATCTACGGCGTGGCCGACTTCCGCGGCGACTCTTACTACCTCAGCGTGCAGGCGAAGCAGTCGCAGGCGGCGATCATCGTCTTCGCCGGCGTGGTCTTCATGGCCGAGACCGCCAAGATCCTCTCACCGGCCGCGACCGTGGTGGTGCCCGACCGCGGCTCCGGTTGCTCGCTGGCCGACTCGATCACCGGCGAGGATGTGCGCAAGATGAAGGCCGTATATCCCGGCGCCCCCGTCGTCTGCTACATCAACAGCACCGCCGAGGTGAAGGCCGAGTCGGACGTCTGCGTGACGTCGGGCAACGTCTACGACATCGTGGCCAACCTGCCCGGGCGCCGCCTCCTCTTCGTGCCTGATCGCCTCATGGCCGAGAACGTCCGGGCCGAGATGAAGCGCCGTGGCGTCGACAAGGAAATCATCTCCTCGGATGGCACCTGCCTGGTGCATGACGAGTTCACCCCGGCCCAGATCGCCGAGGCCCGCGCCCAGTTTCCCGGGCTAAAGGTCGTCGCCCACCCCGAGTGCACGCCCGAGGTCGCCGCGCTCGCGGACTTTGTCGGCAGCACCGGCGCGATGATGAAGTACGTGAAGACGTCAAACGCGCCGTACTACCTCATGCTCACCGAGTGCGGCCTCGTCGGCCGGCTTGAGGTCGAGGCGCCGGAGAAAAACTTTATCGGCGGCTGCCGGCTCTGCCCCTACATGAAGCTCAACTCGCTGGAGAAGATCCTGCAGGCGCTCAAGGCCCCGCGCGCCGACCAGATCGTCACGCTCGACGAGGACCTCCGCCAAAAGGCGCAGCGCTGCATCGACCGGATGTTCGAACTGGCACCTCAGGATTGAATGGGGAAAGCGGGAAACCATTGGGAAATTAGAAGCTCGGATCCGCCTTTCCCTCTTTCCACATTGCTTCCCAAGCCATGATCTCCCCCCGCACCGAACACCTGATCAACCTGGCCCTCGAGGAGGATGCCGGCCTCGGCGATGTCACCAGCCGCGCGATCTTCCCGGCCCGGCACCGTTCCCGCGGCTACATCGCGTCCGGCCAGGAGCTCTCGGTCTGCGGCGTGGAGATCGCCGCCCGCGTGTTTGCGCGGGTCGACCCGGCGCTGAAGGTCACGGCCCGCGCCGCCGACGGCGACCGCCTGCGCCCCGGAGACCGCGTGCTGGAGGTGACCGGCCCGACCGCCGCCCTGCTCACCGCGGAGCGCACCGCGTTGAATTTCCTGCAGCGGCTGTCCGGCATCGCCACCCTCACCCGGCGTTTTGCCGACGCGGTGGCGGGCACCGGGGTGCGGATCGTCGACACCCGCAAGACCACCCCGGCCTGGCGCGAACTCGAGAAATACGCGGTGCGCTGCGGCGGCGGCTTCAACCACCGCTCGTCGCTCGGCGAGCACGTGCTGATCAAGGACAACCACATTGCCGCCGCCGGTTCGCTCACCCGCGCGGTGCAAAAATGCCGCGCGGAGGCCCCGCACGGCGCCAAGATCGAGGTCGAGGCGGAGACCCTCACCGAGGTGAAGGAAGCGGTGCGCGCCGGCGCGGAAGTGATCCTGCTCGACAACATGACCCTGGCCCAGATCCGCGCCGCGGTGGCGGCCATTGGCGGCCACGCCCTGGTCGAAGTCTCGGGTGGCGTGCGGCTCGACACCGTGCGCTCCTTCGCCCTGCCCGGCGTGGACGTGATCAGCATCGGCGCCCTCACCCACTCGGCTCCCGCGGCGGACCTGAGCCTGACGGTCCTCCCGGCCAGGAAGGCCCGATGAAGGTCCTCCGCACGGACTGCCTGGTGATTGGCGCCGGCCTCGCCGGCTCCGCCTATGCGCTGCACGCGGCCCAGCGGGGTCTCAAGGTCGAGTTGCTCTCCCTGTCCGATCCGATGGCGGCGAACAGCGACTGGGCGCAGGGCGGGATCATTTACGACACCGCCCCGGACCCGGCGGCGCTGGCCCGGGATATCATGGAAGCGAGCGACCACAGCGCCAACCCGAAGGCCGTGGACCAGCTGGTGCGGGAGGGCCCGGCCGCCGTGAAGGAGTTCCTGATCGACGAGCTCAAGGTGGGATTCGATCGCGATGCCGGCGGCCGGCTGGATTTTGCCCGCGAGGGCGGCCACAGCGAGCGCCGCATCATTCACGCGAAGGACACGACGGGTCATGCGATCCTGCAGGCCGTGGCGGGGCGCGTGGACGGCACCACCGGCATCACGCGCCGGGCGGGCGGCGTGGCGATCGACCTGCTCACGCTGTCGCACAACTCTTCCGACCCGGCGGACAAATACGAGCCGCTGACCTGCTTCGGGGCCTATGTGCTCGACACGGCCACCGGGGCCACGACGGCCATCGTGGCCAGGAAGACCATCCTCGCGACCGGCGGGCTCGGGCAGATTTTCCTGCACACCACCAACCAGCTGGGCAGCGTCGGCCACGGCGTGGCCATGGCCTACCGGGTCGGGGCGCGCCTCATCGACCTGGAGTACGTGCAATTCCATCCGACCGTCTTTGCGAAGAAGAACTCCCCGCGCTTCCTTATCACGGAGGCCCTGCGCGGCGAGGGCGGCGTCCTGGTCAACGCGAAGGGCGAACGCTTCATGGACGCGGCTGACCCGCGCGGCTCGCTCGCCCCGCGCGACGTGGTGGCCCGGTCGATCAAGCACGAGCTCGCCACCAGCGGGGAGCCCTGCGTGTTCCTGGACCTTTCGGCGATAAAGCCCGAGTTCATCCGCGACCGTTTCCCCAGCATTTTCGAGCGCTGCGCCGCCCACGGCGTGGACATCACCCGCGAGCCGATCCCGGTCGTGCCGGCGGCGCACTACGCCTGCGGCGGCGTGCACACGGACCTGCAGGGCCGGACGAACATCCGCCACCTGAACGCCATCGGCGAAACCGCCTGCACCGGCCTCCACGGCGCTAACCGCCTCGCGAGCACCTCCCTCCTCGAATGCCTCACCGGGGCCAAGTTCGCGGCGCAGGCGGACGCAGCCGACATCGCCGCGGGTGGATTCCACCTGCCGGATCCGCGCCCGTGGGAAAGCCCGACGCGTGTCGCCGACCCGGTGCTCGTGCGCCAGGACATGCTCCAGATCCAGCACACGATGTGGAATTACGCCGGCGTGGTGCGCTCCCCGAAGCGGCTGACCCGCGCGCGGCGCATCCTGCTCGAACTCCGCGAGGAGATCCAAAGCTTCTACCGCGGCTGCCAGCTCACCCGTGAGCTGATCGAGCTCCGCAATGCGGTGCAGACCGCGCTGCTCGTGGTGCACGCCGCGTCGCTGAACCCGACCAGCCGCGGCTGCCACTATCTGGTGGACGGGGAGTGATCCGGGGGCTTCGCGCCGAGGGCAGAGGACGGAAGGCAGAGGGCGGAGCCAGCCAAGGCTCGATCAGCCATCTGTCCTTAGCCTTCGGCCTTCCGGCCGCATCGGCCGATCATCAGTTCGCCCACGCGCCCTGGAAGACCTCGGCCGACGCGGTCTCCTCCTCCTCCTCCGGCACTTCGTTGAGCGGGGCAAAACGTTCCGAGGAAAACCCCAGCTCCTGTTCGCCCTTGTGAAAGGGATCCGGGGGATTGGTCAGCTCCTCAAGCAGCAGGCCGACGGTGGCGGAGTCCCCGCCCTTCACGATCTTCTCCCGGCCGAGAAAAACCTCCCGGATCGTGTAGATGTTGTCCTTCACCGGCAGCTCCCGATAGATCGCCCGCACAATCTCCGGGAAAGAATCATTCACGCACACGACTTTCTGGCCTTTGATCATAATGAAATCTGGAACTCGGGAACGCAGGAAATTGAGCCGGACCTCTTCGGACGCAAACTGTCATTTCCTGCGTTCCCGAGTTCCAGATTTCCTATTCGATCCGGCCCTCGTCGAATTCGATCAGGTCGGTGACGCTCCTGATCTCGCCGATGCGGTCGGCGCAGCCCATGGCGGTCAGCGCCTCGCGGAGAAATTCCTGGCCGGCCGGGGTCATGCCCTTCTGGACATACTCGCGGTTCCACTTGTCGGCGCGCACGGCCGGCGGCAGCAGCGCGGCCAGGCGCTGCTCGACGGTCGCGGCGTCGGCCGACTCGAGCACAATCTTTTCCACCGCGGCGGGGTCGATGCCGAGATGCAGGCAAAGAAAGCGGTCCATGCCTCGCTTGTAGTTCTTCGCGTAGCTGGCCGGGAGAGCCCCGTGCTCCTTCACATACCGGCACTTGGCCAGAAAACGCGGCAGATGGAGCAGCCCGGTCGCCGGGTGCGGCGCATAGGCGGAGGGCAGCGTGGTCAGCACCTCACCGCTGGATCCTGGGATGGGCTTGGAAGGCATGCGTGGGAAGAGTGGCCGGCGGCGGCCCGCCGGCAAGGATCCGCCGTGGATCAGGGTCCACCGGTCCGCAGCCGCTCCAGATTCGAACGGGCATCCGCATAGTTGGGGTCAATGCGCAGCGCGGCCTCCAGTTCCCGGCGGGCATCGGCCGTGCGCCCGGCACGGAAAAGCGCGCCGGCGTAGTTGTTGCGCAAGTCGGGCCGGTCCGGCTTGAGCCGCA
>CAMDOO010000010.1 GCA_945903545.1 Opitutus sp. GAS368
GCAGGTTCGCGAAGGGGCGCGCGCCAAAGAGGTCGGAGTTGCGCAGCCACGCGTCGAGTCCCTGCATCGGCTCCTTCAGGAAGACCATCATCAGGATGACAAAGATCGTGAACGGCAGCGCATACAGGATGTCCACGCCGCGCATCATCACCCGGTCCACGCCACCACCCGCGTAACCCGCGACCGCGCCATAGGTCACACCGATCACCAGCGCGACAAACGAGGCAACCAGCCCCACCAGCAGCGAGATCCGACCGCCGTAGAGGATGCGCGCCAGCAGGTCGCGGCCGAGCGTGTCGGTGCCGAGCCAGTGCGCCGGCCCCGGGCCGGTCGCGCCGAGGTTGAGGTTCTGTGCCTGATAGGACTGAGCAAAAAACGGCCCGACCGCGCAGAGCAGCGCAAACCCGAGGGCCACCACGGCGCCGACAACCGCGAGGCGGTTCTTGCGCAGCCGCCGCCACGCATCCTGCCACGGCGACCGGCCGGATTGTCCCACGGGATTGGTCAACGTGCTCATTGGTTTTGGTGCCCGCGAATGACGCGAATCGATCGCGAATTTCCGGGATCCTGGGCCTTGGTTTGCATTCGCTCCATTCGCGTCATTCGCGGGCAGCCCGTCTTCATTCGAATTTCAGCCGCGGGTTGAGCCACACCTGCACGAGGTCGACGACCAGGTTGAGCAGCACGATCATCGCGGCGTAGAGCAGCACCGTGCCGAGGATGACGGTGTAGTCGCGGTTGAAGGCGCTGTTCACGAACTCCCGGCCAAGCCCGGGGACCTGAAAGATGGTCTCGATCACGAAGGAACCCGTCAGGATCCCCGCCGTGGCCGGCCCCAGGAACGCCACCACCGGCAGGATGCCGCCGCGCAGGGCGTGGCGGAGCACGATCTGGAGTTCGCTCGCGCCCTTCGCGCGGGCGGTCCGGATGTAGTCCTGTCCGAGGATCTCGAGCATGCCGCCGCGAGTGAGGCGGGCGATGTAGGCGGCGTACACGCAGCCGAGCGTGAGCGCCGGCAGCACGCGGTCCGCCGGGCCGTACCAGCCGGAGGCGTTGAACCAGTGGAAGTGGATCGCGAAAAGCAGCACCAGGATCGGGCCGAGCACGAAGGTCGGCACGCAGACGCCCAGCATGGCGGTCGTCGAGGCCACGTAATCGAGCCAGGTGTTGCGCCGGGCGGCGGCGAGCACCCCGAGCGGCAGGCCGAGGCCCAGTGCCACCACGAGCGCGAGGCCGCCGAGCTCGAGCGACACCGGGAGCTTGTCGGCGATGATCTCGTTGACCGTGCGGTTGGGATACTTGAACGACGGTCCGAGGTCGCCGCGAAAAACCTGGCCGAGGTAGGTCGTGTACTGGCGCCAGAGCGGCTGGTCGAGGTGGTAGGCGCGCTCCAGGTTCCGCAGCACCTCGGGCGAGACGGCCTTCTCCGATGTGAACGGCCCGCCGGGGACGAACCGGATCATGAAGAACGTCGCGGTGACGATGATCAGCAGGACCGGAACCGTCTCAAGCAGTCGGCGGGCGATGAAGCGGAGCACGGGGAATTTGAACAGTGACGAGTGACGAGTGACAAGTGACGAGTGAAGTGGTCCGGCCAATCTCGTCACCCGTCACTCGTCACACGTCACTTCCCCGCCGCCTCCAGCCACACGGCCTTGTACGGATGATGGTCGAGCAGCGTCGGGCGCCAGCCCTTCACCTCGGGGCGGATCACGAAGACATGAGTGTAATGGTAGATCGGGATGATCGGGGCGGCCTCGAGCAGGAGCGCCTCGGCCTTTAGGAAAAGGGCGTTCCGCTCGGTGGCGGTCGCGGCGCGGGCGGCCGCGGTCAGGGCCGTGTCGTACTCGGGATTCGACCAGCCGGTGAAGTTGTTGCCGCTGTCGGACCGGAAGATGTCGAGGAACGACGCCGGATCGACGTAGTCGGCCGACCACGAGGAGCGCAGGATGTCGTAGGTCCCGGTGCGGCGGGCCTCGAGGGTGCTGTTGAACTCCTGGTTCGCGAGGCGGACCTCCACGCCAAGGTCGCGCCGCCACATTTCCTGGATGGCCTCGGCGATGAGCCGGTGGTTGTCCGACGTGTTGTAGAGCAGCTCGACCGGCGGCAGGCCCCTGCCGTCCGGGAACCCCGCCTCGGCGAGGAGTTTCCGCGCGGCCGCCACCTCGGCGGCGTGGTCCGTGGCCGCGACCGGGAAAGTGTAGCCGGCGGTGCCCGGGGGCGTGAAGGCGCGGGCCGGCAGCTGGCCGCCGCGCAGGATTTTTTCCACGATCGCGTTGCGGTCGATCCCGAGCGAAAGCGCCCGGCGCACCGCCGCGCTGCGCAGCGCGGGCTTGGCGGTATTGAGGCGGTAAAAGTAGGTGCTGAGCAGCGGGTCGATGCGCAGCTGCTCGGGCGACTCCTTCTGGTAGGTGTCGATCTTGCCCGCAGGCAGGGCGTCGGTCACGTGCAGCTGGCCGGCGCGGAAGGCGCGCTCCTCGACGTCCACGCCCTCAAGCGTATGGAACTGGATGCCCGCCAGGCGGACGGTCGCCGCGTCCCAGTAGGTCGGCGCCTTCGCCGCCACGATCACCTGCCCGGTGCGCCACGCCTCGAGCTGGAACGGGCCATTGCCGACCAGTTTGCCGGGCCGGGCCCAGGCGTTGGCGCGGTCGGTGGCGGAACCGTGCTTCTCGATCGAGGGCAGGTGGACAGGGAACCAGACCGCCTGGTTGAGCTGCGCGAGAAACGAGGCCGAAGCGTGCGTGAGCGTGAGACGCAGGGTGCTCGCATCGGGCACCGTGATCCCGACCTTGGCGAAGTCGGACTCGCGCCCCTTGTGGAATTCCTCGGCGCCGCGGATCAGATAGAGCGCCGGGGCATTGGGGGCGGCCAGCGCCGGGGTCAGAACCCGCTTGAAGGAGTTGGCGAAGTCCTGGGCCGTCACCGGATCACCGTTGGACCAGCGCGCCTCGGGCCGGAGGTGAAAGGTGTAGGACAGGCCGGCGTCGGTGATGTCCCAGCTCGCCGCCAAGCCCGGCACGGGATGGAGGTCAACCGGGTCCTCGGCGACGAGTCCCTCAAAGAGCGCGGAAAGCACGTTGTAATCGGCCGCGGAGGTGGCGAGGTGCGGGTCGAGATCCTGCAGGTCCTGGCCGACGCTCCGGTGCAGCACCTGGGTGCGGTTGCCCGTTTCAACGAGCGTCGCGGGCCGGCCGCAGCCGGCGGACCCGATGACCGCCAAAATAAAAACAAAAGGCCTCCAGAAGTTCACCGGCATTTTTTTACCGCGGATTTCGCGGATGGACGCGGATATCGGATCCCGTTTTTCGAATCCGCGGTCATTCGCGCTATTCGCGGGCAAGGCTTGGAGTCCGGGCATGCTTAGCTCCGAGAAAGCAGACATACCGCGTGCGCGGCGATCGCGAGGCCGCGACCGATGTCGTCGATCCCCTCGTTGGTCGTGGCCTTCACGCCGATCTCGTCGGGCAGGAGCCCGGTCGAACGGGCCAGGGCGGTTTTCATTTCGGCGAGCCGGGGGGCAATCTTGGGTTTCTCGGCGATGACGGACACATCAATGTTGGAGATGTTGTAGCCGAGCTTCGTGACCTCGGTGCAGACCCGCTGGAGCAGCACCTGCGAGTCGATGTTGTAGTAGGCCGGGTCGCTGTTCGGAAAGAAATGACCGATGTCGACCAGACCAGCCGCGCCAAGCAGCGCGTCGCAGATCGCATGCGTCACGCAGTCGGCGTCGGAATGACCCTCGAGGCCGTAGTCGGTCTCGAACCGGACTCCACCCAGCACAAGCGGGCGCCCCGGGACAATCCGGTGGATGTCATAGCCGTGGCCGACCCTGAATTTCATGGGAGAAACTCCAAACGCCAAAAGTCCAAACGCCAAATGGATTCGCGCGCGAATCCTTCATTCCGGCTTATCCGGGGGTCTGATGCTTGGACGAGTTTTGGGAGTTTGACCGCTCGGAGTTTGGCCTTTTTCCGCTCAGGAGGCTCGGCCGATCAGGAACTCCAGATAGGGCAGGTCCGCCGGGGTGGTCAGCTTGGGGTTCGGGTGCGGGTTCTCCAGCAGGGCGACCGGATGACCGAGGAGTTCAACCGCCGCCGCGTCGTCGGTCACGGCCAGGCCGCGGGCCTGCACCTTCGCGTAGGCCTTGGCGATCAACGCGCGGTCGAAGACCTGCGGGGTCTCCATCGCCCACAGGCGCGAGCGGTCGAGCGAACGCAGGCGGGCGGTATCGGAGTGGACCTTGATGGTGTCGGTCACGCGGTGCGCGAGCACCACCGCGCCCTCGCGGCGGACGATCTTGTGCAGGGCGACGAGTTGCTCCGGACGGACGAGCGGACGGGCGCAGTCGTGGATGAACACGTGGGCGATATCGGCCGGCAGAACGGCGAGCGCGTTGGCCACCGAGTCTTGGCGCTCGCGTCCGCCGCGGACGTGCACCGAAGGCGTGGGCGAGTAGGCCGAGAGGCGCAGCATCTGCGCCTGATCGCGGTAGACCACGACGAACAAATCGGCGACGCCGCTGGCCAGAAACGCCGCCACCGAATGGGCAAACACCGGCCGGCCGGCGAGCGGCGCCAGCACCTTGTCGGCCACCGCGTCCTGCATGCGACGGCCTTGGCCGGCGGCGAGGAGGATGACGGCGGTGCGGCTCATGATTGCAGAGGACAGAAGTCAGAGGGCAGAAGTCAGAAGACGGAAGAAAGAAGTCAGGGCAAACGCGTACCCAGCAGCTTCCCCTCGGTCCCCTGACATCTGACATCTGACTTCTGATCTCCGCCGCGCCCCTCAGGCACCCAACTCACTCAAGATCGCGCGCGCGGCGATCACCGGGTCCGGCGCCTTCCAGATCGGGCGGCCGACCACGATGAAGCTGGCGCCGGCGCGGGCGGCCTCGCCGGGGGTCATGACGCGCGTCTGGTCGTCGAGCCCCGCCTCGCGGGGGCGGATGCCGGGCGTCACGAGGGCCACGTCGGACGGGAGCGCGGCGCGCAGCGGGGCGAGCTCGAGCGGGGAGCAGACCAGGCCGCGCAGGCCGGCCTCGACCGCGAGCCTGCCCAAGCGCACCACCTGCGCCTCGGGCGCAGCGGCGACGCCGACCTCGTTGAGATCCTTGGCACCCATCGAGGTGAGCACCGTGACGCCGAGCAGCCGGAGCTGCGGCGCATGCTGCTGCTGGGCCTTCACCGCCCAAGCCATCATCTCGCGGCCGCCGCCGGTGTGCAGCGTGAGCATGCCGATGGGCAGCTTCGCCACGGACTCGACGGACTTCGCGACCGTGTTGGGAATGTCGTGGAGCTTAAGGTCGAGAAAAACTTTGAAGCCTAGGTCGGCGACCTCGCGCACGCAGTCGGGTCCGCAGGCCGTGAACATCTCCAGGCCGACCTTAACCCAGGTGACGGTGCCAACGAGGCGCTTGAGGGCGGGGGCAACATCGCGGGGCGACGGGGCATCAAGGACGAGGATGAGTTCGCAGGGCATGATGAAAAATGAGTGGGCCAGAAACCCGGTCGACCCAAGGCGGAAACGCCGCAGCCCTCGCGGGCCCGCCGTCTATTCACGCGCTGAATAGAAACTATTCAGATCCGGGCGGCCCTGCCCTCCTCCCACGCATTAAGGGAAAAGGGCCACGTCCCCGTCCGGATCCTTATCCAGAGTTTCATTTAATAGATGAAACTCTGGACCCAGCCCGGACGGACTGGCGCACCGCGCTTTTCGCTCCCCTCGGCCGGGAATCGTCTCCATGACTCCCGGCCACCGGTGTCGAACGTGACGATTCCCTCCCCCGCCAAGCTGAACCTCTTCCTCGCAGTCACGGAGAAGCGTCCGGACGGCTTTCATGACCTCGTGTCGGTCGCGGCGCCGCTCGCGTGGGGCGACGAGCTGCGGGTGGCGCCGGCCGAAGACTTCTCGCTCATCTGCGACGACCCGGGCGTGCCGGTCGACGGCACCAACCTGGTCCTCAAGGCCGCGCAGTCGTTCCGGACGGCCACCGGCTGGACCGGCGGCGCGCGCTTCGAGCTGGAGAAACGCATCCCGATGGGCGCCGGGCTCGGCGGCGGCAGCAGCAACGCGGTCGCAGCCCTGCGGGCGCTCAACCAGCTCGCGGGCCAGCCGCTGGACGCGAAAGCGCTGGCCGGCCTCGCCGCCGGCATCGGCTCTGACTGCTCCCTGTTTCTCCCCGGTGTCCCGGTCGCGATGCGCGGACGCGGCGAAATCGTGCAACCCCTCGCGGCCGCGCCGGCGTCACGCCTGCGCGGCCGGAAGGTCATCATTTTCAAGCCGTGCTTCGGTGTCGCAACCCCCTGGGCCTACGCCCGCCTGGCCGCCGGCGCGCCGCACACCTACCTGCCCACGATGGCCGCCGAGGACCGGCTCGCCGGCTGGAGCGATGACCCCGGGGCGTCGGCCGAGGAACTCCTCTTCAACAGCTTTGAGGAGGTGGTCTTCGAAAAGTATGTCGCCCTGCCCGTCCTGCTCGCGCAACTGCGCCAGCGCTTCGGGCTCACCGCCGGGATGAGTGGGAGCGGCAGCGCGTGCTTCGCGCTGCTGGATGACCAGGATCCGGTTAATGAAATCACGGCGGCCATCCGGACCGCCTGGGGTGCCGCGGCACTGATCGTGGCGACGAGGATCGCGTAGCAGAATCACTCCGATCCCAACCTTTGGCACACAAAGGTTCGGTATTAGCCCGCCACCCTACCCCGTCGCGAAATTCTCGGTCACGAGCAGGATCGCCATGTCCGGCGCGAGCAGGTGGCAGTCGGCCCCGTAGGGCACGATCACGTTCTCCCCTCGGCCGAAAGTGTCGCCGCCCGAATGGACGCGGCCCGAGACCACGCCGATGAGTCGCGGTTGCTGGCCCGCGTTAAGCTCAAGGCGCTCGCCCTTCCCCAGCACGACCCGGCGGACCAGAAACTCCGGGCAGTCCGCGAGCACCGCGGATGTCGGCGCGGCGCGCACCGGCGCCGGCTCAACGTCGTCCCAGGTGATCGAGCGGAGGGACTCGGCGACATGGAGCGGGCGGGGCTTGCCGTCGAGGCCGGTGCGCCCCCAGTCGTACACCCGGTAGGTGGTGTCGGAGTTTTGCTGGATCTCGAGGATGAGATTGCCGGCGTCGATCGCGTGCAGCCGGCCGCTTGGGACGTGAAGCGAGTCCCCGGCCGTGACGGCGAAACGATGCAGGCATTGCTCCACGGTGCCGTCGCGCAGCGACGCCTCGAAGCGCTCACGCGTGACCCCCGGCCGGAAGCCCGCGAAGAGGTGTGCGACGGGGGTAGTCTCGGCCACGAGCCAACATTCGGACTTCGGCTCGGAACCGGCCTCCCCCGCCGGCGGATGGACCTGCAGGCTGAGGCGCTCGCGACAGTCGAGCCACTTCACCAGCATCGGGAACGGCCGCTCCGGCGCCCAGGACGGGCCCATCAGTTTGGCGGCGTACTGCTCGATCAGGGAGCGGAGCGTCCGCCCCTCGAGCGGACCCCCGCGGACCATCGACTGGATCGGGCCCCGGTCCACGATCTCCCAGCTCTCGCCGATCGGCCGGCCAGGCGGCAACTCGCGCCCGAGGGAACTCTCCAGCAGACGCCCGCCCCAGACCCTTTCCTGATAGAGCGGACGGAAACGCAGCAATTCACGCATCATTTCGGCCAGGGAGATGAGTTTTTCGTCAAAATCTTCGCAGGGGGTTTACATTTGACCGACCCGACCATTAGAGTGCTATCCCTCGCAAAAGGAAGAGCAAACCAATGGCCAAGTCCGAGAGTTCAAATCGAAACAAGAGCGATCCGCCCTTCCAGGCGGTCCGGGAACGACCCGATTGGCTAACCGCGGTCATCTGCTTCCTGCTCGGCACGTTGCTGCTGGTCGGCTTCGCGTTCTACAACCCGAACCAGACCTCTTATTTCACGACCAATCATTCCCCCGAGATCGGCCCCAACCCGGTCGGGATCTTTGGTTCCACCGCCAGTCTGTTCACGTTCTGGGTCTTCGGACTCAGCGGCTGGCTGCTGCCGTTTTCGCTGCTCTGGTTTTGCTACCTGGCGATGCGCCGGGCGCGCCGGCTGGCCGGAACCCGCTTCGCCTCGCTGCTGGTGGCGTTGGTCTGCGGCTCGGGGCTCGCGTCGCTCGCCGCGCCGATCCTCGGCTTTGCCCAGAGTGAATATTTCCCCAACGGCATTGGCGGATGGGTCGGCGAGTTCCTCTACGGAAAGCTCCTCAAGGACACGCTGGGCGAATTCGGCGCCGGCCTGATGCTCGGTGTCCTCTACGTTGCCTCGATCGTCTTCATCCTGACGGTCGATATCGGAGCCGAGTTCACCAAGATCGCCGAATGGATGCGCCTCCGCCGCAAGGCCCGGGAGGAACGCAAGGCCGCGCTCGCCGCCGCCCGGCTCGAAGCCCGCGAGGCCCAGTCCAAGGCCAAGCCCGCCTCCACCCCGGCCAAGCCCGCCGCCCCGGTCGCGCCCATCGGACCCACCGGCAACAAGCCCACCTTCGCCAAGCCGCCCGAGGAAACGTCCGCCAAGTCCGCCTTGCCCAAGACCCCCATCGAGCCGAAGCCGGCCCCGGAGCTCGAGACGAAGCTCACCCTCCCGGCCAAGCCCGCGCCCACCCCAAAGGTCGAGGTGGGCAAAACCGCCACGCCCCCGCCCAAGCTCGAGCTCAACATCGTCAAGCCCGAGGAACCCAAGAAGGCGGCCAAGGCCACCGTGCCGCAGAGCACCGACACCGACTACCAGTTCCCTCCACTCAAGCTGCTCAAGGAGCGGATCGCCCCCGCCGACAACTCCGAGGAGGAGCACCGCCGGAACGCCGAGAACCTCCTGCGCATCCTCCGCGAGTTCGGCGTCGAGGTCACCCTCGGCGAGATCCATGTCGGCCCCGTCATCACCCGCTACGAGCTGATCCCCGCCGCCGGCGTGCGCGTCGAGAAGATCGCCGGCCTGGACAAAAACATCGCCCTTGGCATGCGCGCCCAGTCCGTACGCATCCTTGCCCCGATCCCCGGCAAGGCCGCCGTCGGCGTTGAGGTCCCGAACCAACACCCCACCCCCGTCGGCATGCGCGAGATCCTCGAGAGCGAGGATTGGGCCGGCGCCAAGTCCGACATCCCGATCGCCCTCGGCAAGGATGTCTCCGGCAAGCCGCTCGTCTCCGACCTCTCGAAGATGCCCCACTTGCTGATCGCCGGCGCCACCGGCTCCGGCAAGTCGGTTTGCATCAACTCCATCGTCGCCTCGATCCTCTACTCCAAGAGCCCGAAGGATCTCCGCCTGCTCATGGTCGACCCCAAGGTCGTCGAGCTGAAGATCTTCAATTCGCTCCCGCACATGCTCATCCCCGTGGTGACGGAGCCGAAGAAGGTTCCCGCCGCGCTCAAGTGGCTGCTCGGCGAGATGGAGCAGCGCTACCAGCAGTTCGCCAAGGTCAACGTCCGCAACATCGCCGGCTTCAACGGCCGCAAAAAGTCCGCCGAGCCTCTCCCGCCAGTCACGCAGGGCGCCCTCACCGGCGTTGACCCGCTCGCCGACGAACTCGAGATCCCCGAGCGCCTGCCCTACATCGTCGCCATCGTCGACGAGCTCGCCGACCTCATGATGGTCGCGCCCGCCGAGATCGAGACCAGCATCGCCCGCCTCGCCCAGCTCGCCCGCGCCGCCGGCATCCACCTCATCATCGCCACCCAGCGCCCGTCGGTGAACGTCATCACCGGCGTCATCAAGGCCAACCTCCCCTCGCGCATCGCCTTCCAGGTCGCGTCCCAGGTCGACTCCCGCACCATCCTCGACGGCAAGGGCGCCGAGACCCTCATCGGCCGCGGTGACATGCTCTTCTCACCGCCCGGCACCTCCCGCCTCGTCCGCGCCCAGGGCGCCTTCGTCTCCGACGAGGAGGTCCAGGCCCTCGTCGACTTCCTCAAGGTCAACGGCCCGCCGGTCTACGCCAACGACGTCCAGGCCCAGATCGATCGCGCCGCGAAGGAGGACGATCCCGATGCCGAGGACGGCGACGACAGCGATGGAGACATGGGCGACGACGAGGATCTCTACCGCCAAGCGCTCGAGGTCCTCAAGTCCACCCGCCGCGCCAGCACCTCGATGATCCAGCGCCGCCTCCGCATCGGCTACAACCGCGCGGCCCGCATCATGGACCTGATGGAAGACAAGGGCATCGTCGGCCCGGAGAACGGCTCCAGCCCCCGCGAGATCCTGGCCGACCTGGATAAATTGTAGGAGCCTGCTGAAGGCGATCCCGGCCGATTCCGCCCATTCACTCGTTCTCATTCTGATACTCGTTCTCGTTCTCCCGATCTCATAGCCGATCCGGCCCGAGAACGAGAACGATTAAGAGAAAGATTGCCGGCGCCCCATCCCACCCCTAACTGAATCGCACATGCAGACCATCGGAGAACGCCTTGAGGAAGCGAGAAAGCGCAAGGGCATCTCCATCCGCGAAGCGGCGGAAGCCACCAAGATCCGCGGCGACTACCTGCAGAAGTTCGAGAGCAACCAGTTCGACATCAATCTGGCCGAGATCTACGTCCGCGGTTTCCTGCGGGGCTACGCGCAGTTCCTGAAGCTGCCGGCCGACAAGATCATCAACGACCTCAACGGGCTCGGGTTCGGCGCCCACCCGAAGACCCCCAGCCGCGAGGTGTACGGCCGCATGGACCTTTCGGTCGCCACCGCCGAAGAGATCGCCGCCTCCGCGAAGGAGGCCGGCGAAAGCGAGAGCAGCGCCGAGGACGGCGCCACGGTGCGCCGCACCGCCCCGGCCTTCAACCGCCCCGCCGGCAGCGGCATGCCGCCCGGACCGTGGATCAACCCCAATCTCGTGATCAAGGGCGGCATCGCCCTCGTGGTCATCGTCATCCTTTTCCTGATCACCTACTGCAGCGGCGTGCTGTCCAGCGGCAAGAAGCCCGCGGAAACGCCCGCGGCACCCAAGGCGCCGGCCGCCCAGGTCGACACCGAGAAGACCATCCGGCTCGTCGCCCTCCAGACCGTGCGCGTGCAGGTCAACGAGCGGAACGCGGATGGCACCGATGGGCCCATCATACTCGGCAACACCGAGCTGCGCACCGGCGACAGCCGTGTCGTGCCTTGGAAGACGGCGCTGAACATCACCGCCTCCGAGGGCGCCAACCTCGTGTTGGAGGTTGATGGCGCCCGCTATCCCGTTGGGTTCACCGGGTACAAGCAGGGATTCGTGAACGCTCCCGGCCGCTGAGCGGGCCCGGTTCCCGCGGTAGGGCTGGCTCGACGAGCCGGCCCCGATTAATCCTCCAACGTTTGGCACCCAGAGACACGGAGGTCACAGAACCCAAACCTTGGCTTTGGTGGTTCGGATTCCAAATCACTGCCGGACTCTGTACTCTCGGTGTCTCTGTGTGAGAAGAGCCGATGGTTTGAAAATCATCTCGGTCGCCTCGTCGAGGCACCCCTGCCCCTGGCGATCACTGCAAACCCACCGGCGGACCCAGGATCTCGCGCAAGACGATTGCCTGACGCATCTGCTGCGGCTGACGCAATTGGTGCAGCCAAGCTGACCGCACGTTCGCGGCGGTCACGGCCGCGGCGGACTCGGCGGCGCGCAGGGCCAGGACCTGGCGGTGGTGCGCGTCGTGCTCGCTTTTGACCAGGGCTTCCTCCTCGGATTCCAGCCGGCGGGTCTGTTCCTGCAGCGCGAGCGAACGGGAACGCGCGGCGGCTTCCTCGCGGGCCCGGACCTGCGCCAGCTTCGCCTCGAGCCGGTCGCGCAACGAGGGTGAGATCTCGCGCGCAGCCGGGCGCGGCGCAATCACCGGCGGCGCCGGTTGCGTCCAGACCTCGCCGGCCGGCTCGGGGGCGGGCGCCGGCACGGCCTGCCCGCGCCGCTCGGCGATCTTGCGGCGGATCTCCTCCTGGATGCGGCGCGTCTGGTCGTGCTCCCCGGTCACGGTCGACGATGGATCCTCGGTTTCACCGTCGATGCTGCCGCCCTTCTTGCGCTGGTTCAGCCACGCCGCGAGCGCGCCGGCGATGACGATGACGATCTGCAGGTTGTCGAGGATCCAGTTCATGGATGCGGGGGAGATCCGGTTTTAACCGCGAATGGACGCGAATTCACGCGAATGAAAACAGAAGATACTTGGACAGGAGCGGCGGACTCTACGCCGAGATTCGTGCCCATTGGCGTCCATGCGCGGTTAAAACGAGCCGGGTGGATTATTTCTTCCCCTCGGGCTGGGCGATGGATTCCCGCATGGAGGTGTCGGCCTGCACGTTCTGCATCTTGTAGTAGTCCATCACGCCCAGCCGGCCGCTGCGGAACGCCTCGGCCATCGCGAGCGGCACCTGGGCCTGCGCCTCGACGACCTTCGCCTGCATCTCCTGCACGCGGGCCCGCATTTCCTGCTCCACGGCCACGGCGGCCGCACGCCGGATTTCCGCCTGCGCCTGCGCGATGCTCTTGTTCGCCTCGGCCTGCGCTTCCTGCAGCTTGGCGCCGACGTTCTCGCCGACGTCCACGTCGGCGATGTCGATCGAGAGGATTTCAAAGGCCGAGCCCACGTCGAGGCCGCGCGCGAGCACGGTCTTCGAGATCGAGTCCGGCGACTCCAGCACGATCTTGTAACTCTCGGCCGAACCGATGGTGGAGACGATGCCCTCGCCGACGCGGGCAATGATGGTGTCCTCCTTGGCGCCGCCCACGAAGCGGTCGAGGTGGGTGCGCACCGTCACGCGGGCCTTCACCTTCACCTGGATGCCGTCCTTGGCCACGCCATCAATGGTCGTGCGGCCGCTCTCGGGGTTCGGGCAATCGATGACCTTGGGGTCGACCGAGGTGCGCACCGCCTCCAGCACGCTCTTATTCGAGCCCTTGGTCGCGAGGTCGATGGCGCAGGCGCGGTCCCAGTTGAGTTCGATGCCGGCCTTCTGCGCGGCCACCAGCGCCTGGACGGTTGGGACGACGTTGCCGCCGGCCAGGAAGTGGGCCGAGATCTTGTCGGTCGAAACCTCGATGCCGGCCTTCACGGCGGTGATGCGCGCGTCGACCACGAGGCTGTAGGGCACGCCGCCGAGGCGCATGCCGAGGAGGTTGAGGACCGAGACCGGGGCGCCGTTGAGGCGGGCCTTCAGCCACGTGCCCACGAAGGAGAGGAACACGCCGGCGAAGATCAGGACGGCGATCACCACCGGGATAATTACGATGAGGGACGGGTTGTTCATGGAGTTGGGAAGAGGATCAGGACTTTTTAACGATGAGACGGAAATTGTCGACGCCCACGACGTGGAGCGCGGTGCCCTTCTCGGCGAGCCCGCTCTGGCAGAACGCCTCGTAGCGGCGCCCGTCCACGATCACCAGGCCGCTGGGAGCGAGCGTCGTCTCGGCCGCGGCGGGCCGGCCCACGACCTCGGCCGCCACGGCCGGGAGAGGCTGACTGGTGCCGCTGACCGTCGACTGCACCACCAGCCCGCGGCCAAAGCGCGACTTCGGCAGCCAGACCAGCTCAAGGTAAACGGCCACCGCCAGCAGCCCGGTGGCCGCGCCACCGGAGAGCATCGCTCCCACAAAACCAAAATCGCGGTAGGCCAGCACCGTCGCCGCGAGCATCGTCAGCCCGCCCAGGATGGCGAGCAGTAGTCCCGAGATGAAGAGGTCGGCCGCGAGCATCACGATGCCGACCAGGAAAAGTGTCAGGATCAGCGTCATGCGTCAGCCTTTTCCACCAGCAGGCCGAAGTCCGTCCGCCCGCGCACCACGATCGCCTCGCCCGGCTGGATCGCTCCGAGGGCCGTGCTGGCCTCATAGCGCCGGCCATCCACCTCGACCTGGCCGCCCGGCCGCAGGGCCGCCACCGCCACGCCGCGCCGGCCCACGAGCCCGGCCAGACCGGCCGCACCCTCGGGGGCGCCGCCGGACGATTGCGCCGAGCCACCCACCGCGGACTGCACCACCATGCGGTCCCACACCCAGCCCTGTGGCAAATACCGCGCCAGGACCAGCACGAGGACGGCCGCAACCAGCAGGCCGATTCCCAGATTAGCCATCGGCCCCACAAACGCATCGCCCGACCATGCCACGCTGATCGGCTCGTTCGGCCACAGGTCGGCCATCGACCAGACGAGCGAGCCCAGCATCAGCGCGATGCCGGTCACCGCCATCACAATCACCCCCGGGAAGAAAAAGATCTCCACCGCCACCAGCAGCACCCCGACAATGAAGACCAGGATCGGCTCATGCCCGGACAGTCCCGCGGCGTAATTACCGAGGAAAACGAGGGAGAGCAGCACGATGCCGCTCGCCCCGAACACGCCGAAGCCCGGGGTCTTGAACTCAATGTAGATCGCCACCAGGCCCAGGCCGAGCAGGAGCGCGGACACCCGCTGCAGCCACTTCGCGAAGTTCTCCGACCACGTCTCCTCGAGGGTCGTGACGGTGAAGGTCCGGCTGCCGAAGCGCTGCTTCAGCAGGGCGTCGACATTTTCCGCGATCCCCGCCGAGAGGAGCGCCTGCGGCGGGGTGCCGTAAAACTTGCCGGCCTCCGTCGCGGTCAGGGAAAGCAACTCGCCCTTTCCCTTCAGCAACTCGCCATCGATCTTCAGCTCCAAGTCGGAGTCGATCATCGCCGAGATCACCTGGCCCCGATATCCCTTGTCCTCGGAGATGGCCCGAACCCGCGCCCGCAGGTAGCTCGTGACCTTCTGCTTCATCGTGGCGTCGACATCCTGCCCGGTGGCCTGCACCGGGGCCGCGGCGCCGATCACTCCCTGGGGCGAAAACCAGATCTCGTCGGTGGTGGCGGAAATGAACGCCCCGGCCGAAATCGCCTCGTCGTTGACGTAGGTGATCGTTTTGCCCGGGAACTTGGCGATCGCCTCCATCATCTCAAACGTGACATCGAGCGCGCCGCCCGGGGTCTTGAGGTCGAGCACCACGGTGTCCGCCCCGTCGCTGATGGCCTGCTTCAGCCCGCGGCGAAGGATGTAGAACATCGGCTCGGCCACCTCGTCCCGTAGCGGGATCACGACCACGCGCGCTGGACCGGTGGCCGCAACCGGCGCCTCCGTGGCCGCCCGCAGGGGCAGCGACAGCAAGGCCAGGAACGCGAGCAGCAGAGGTCGAATCACGGCGGCAACCTAAGGCTCCGCCCGCTCCTAGCAAGCATCCCGCAACGGTAATCGGACCGGGGTCTTTCCAAAAAATCCGCCACCCTCCAGCGTTCCCAGGGAGGGAATGTCATCTAATAGATGACATCCACCACGGGCCGCGGCCGCCTCGCATTCCAAAGCGAGTGTCATCCATTAAATGACATGCATTCCGGGGCGACGAACGCCGCCACCCGCCAGTATTTCATGGATTCAGCGGTGAATCGCGCTAGCAACGGGGCGTGGAAAAAATTCCGTACCTCGGCGCGACGCTGCTTCGCTGGACAGTGGGCAAGTCCACCTTCCTTGCCCTGCCCGAGCGGGGGGCGCGCCTGATGAACTGGAACCTCGTCCTCGGCGACGGCTCGGTGCGCGACATCCTGTACTGGCCGGAGCTCGGCTCGCTCGACGGGTTCACCAAGGTCCGCGGCGGCAACCCGATCCTGTTCCCCTTCGCGGGGCGCTCTTTCGACGGCGCCGACATCCATCACTGGCGCGCCGCCGACGGCGTGCGCCGCCCGATGCCGATGCACGGGCTCGCCCGACAGGGCACGTTCACGCTCAGCCGCTGCGACGGGCGGGGCTTCGCCGCCCGGTTCCAGCCGGACGAGGAAGCGCGCGCCGCCTACCCGTTCGACTACGAGTTCACGGTGACCTACCGCTTCGAGCCGCTCGCCTTCACGTGCGAGTTCACGCTGCAAAACCTCGGCACCGCCCCCATCCCGTGGTCCCCGGGCCACCATTTCTATTTCACGGTGCCCTGGAGCGAGGGCGCCAGCCGCTCCGACTACCTCATCCGCGTGCCCGGGACGCAGCACCTGCGCCAGGACGCCACCGGCGAACTCGCGCCCGCCCCGGGCCCGGCGGCCAACGCCACCCTGGCCGACCCGAACCTGCTCGACCTGCTCCACACCGGGCTGCGCGGCAACGAGGCCGTGTTCGGCGAGCAGGGCCGGCCGGGCGACATCAGCATCCAGCTCGGCACCGCGAAGAAACCCGCCGCCGACTCCACCTTCGTGACCTGGACCGAAAAGGCCGAATCGCCCTTCTACTGTGTCGAGCCGTGGATGGGACTCCCCGGTGCCGCCGCCCACGGGCGCGGCCTTCAGCAGGTGCCGCCCGGCCAGATCCGGAATTTCGTGGTGACCGTGGCGGTGCGCTGATCCCGGAGTTTTTAACCACGGATTTCTCGGATCACACGGATTCGAACCCCGGAAAACCGGATTTGTTTTCACAGGAGGACACGGAAGACCTGGAGAATGCCCGGAATCCGATCCCCTTTGCCTCCGCGCCCTCCTGTAAAACAGGTTAGAATGTTCGAGGTTTGAATCCGTGTGATCCGTGCAATCCGTGGTCAAAAGGCTCGTTCTGTGGCTTGGATGGAGCCTGAGGATTCTGACACCGCCGATATTTGGCCGAGAAATTTTGCCGTTACATCCCCGGCGGTTTCGCGCCATGAAGTGACCCATGCCCGTGTCCGTCCTTCCCCTCGCGTTCATCGAGTCCATCGGTGGCGGCGAGCTTTTGATGGTGATGGTGATCGCCCTGATGCTCTTCGGCGGTGACAAGCTGCCCGAGCTCGCTCGCGGCATGGGCAAGGCCATGCGCGAATTCAAGAAGACCACGGGCGCGATGCAGGATGAGCTCCGGAAGGCGATGGAGGAGACGGAAGCACCCCCGCCCAGCATCATGCCCCCAAGGTCGTATTCGCCCGAGATCAAGTCCACCCCCGGCATCCAGCCCCCGGGGACCGAGACCCCGGCACTGCCCACGGACGATCCCGCCGCGGCTTACGCCGATGGTTCCGATCCCTATCAGGACGACCAGGCGCCCGCCCTCGACCCGGCCGCGGCAGGCCCGGCGACGCCGCCCGAGCCCCTGGCTCCGGATCCCACCCCTCCGATCACGCCCGACAATGCGGAGCAGCGGCCCAACTCGGGCCCGGGTCCGGTCGCCTGAGCTTCCCGCCATGATCGCGCGCCGGCAGATGCTCCGCCTCCTGCCTCTCCTCGCCGGCCTAGCTTTCCTCCTCGCCGGCTGCAGCACGGCCCCGCGCTCCGCTGCCTCCCGGCCCCCGCTGCTGCTCATCTCACTGGACGGTTTTCGGTGGGACTACCTCGCCCTGCACCCCGACGAGACCCCGCGCCTCCGCGAGCTCGCGCGCACCGGAGCCTCCGCGAAATCCCTGATTCCGACCTTTCCGTCCAACACCTTCTCCAACCACTACACGATCGCGACCGGCCTGTACCCGGCGCACCACGGGATCATCAACAACAAGTTCTTCGATCCCGTGCTCGGCAGGCCCTTCCAGTACAATGTGCCCCTGATTTCCCGGCAGGGCGAATGGTGGGGCGGCGAGCCGATCTGGAACACCGCGGTGCGACAGGGGCAGGTCAGCGCCACGAGTTTCTGGCCGGGATCCGAAGCGGAGATCAGCGGCCGCCGCGCCACCTACTGGAAGCCCTTCGACCTGAACCGGAAATTCGACGAACGCCTCGAGGAACTGGCCGGCTGGCTGAAGCTGCCGCCGGAGCAGCGCCCGGCGGTGCTCACCCTTTATCTGGAGGCCACCAACACCGTCGGCCACAGCAGCGGACCCGACAGCCCGGAACTCGCCGCCGCAGTGAAACTCCTCGACCAGCAGGTGAGCGCGGTGGTCGACCGCCTGCGGGCCGACCGGCAGACGGTCAACCTGCTCATCGTCTCCGACCACGGCATGACGAAGGTTTCCCCCGAACGGGCGGCCATCATCGATGACTACGTCGACCTCGCCCAGGTGCAGGTCGACTTCGAGGAGTCGGTGATGGGACTCCGTCCGCGCGACGGCGATGTCGACCGCCTGGTCCGGGGCCTCTCGCGGTTACCCTCCCACTATAAGGTCTACCGCGCCGCCGACCTGCCCCCGCGCTACCACATGTCGGGCAGCGACCGCATCCCGCCGGTGTGGATCGTGCCGGAGGAAGGCTGGGAGATTTTCCAGCGCAGCACCTTCACCTCGTACCTGGCCAACTTCCACAAGGGCCAGCACGGGTATGACCCGATCTACCCATCGATGCACGGCATCCTCATCGCCTCCGGGCCTTCCTTCCGCTCCGGCGGGATCGTTCTCGAGTCGGCCGAGAACATCCATGTCTACAACCTCATGTGCGCCGCGCTCGGGCTGAAGCCGGCGAAGAATGATGGCGACGACCGGCTGGTGAAGGCGCTGCTGAGATAGGCCTAGGCCTATGGGGCTTATGGGGCCTATAGGTCCTATAGGGCTTATGAGTCCCGACCCCCGCCGGGATTGCGCTTTCTCGCAAAACTCGAACCCTTCGCCGCCAATGTCCGCCACCCACGCCCAGACGCCGGCCCGCGAGCGCGCCATCCTGCTGACCCTGGCCGTGGTGCAGTTCACGCACATCATGGACTTCATGATCATGATGCCGCTCGGGTCGCACCTGATGCGCGTCTTCGCGATCACGCCGGCGCAATTCAGCTACCTCGTCGCCGCCTACGGCCTCACCGCCGCGGTGTCGGGCTTCGCCGCGGGATTCTTCATCGACCGGATCGAGCGCAAGCGCGCCCTGCTCACGCTCTACACCGGGTTCGGCCTCGCGACCCTGGCCTGCGCGCTGGCCCCGACCTACGGCACGCTGCTTCTCGCCCGCGCCGGCGCCGGCGCCTTCGGCGGCGTCGCGAGCTCGGTACTGATGGCGATGGTGGGGGATGTCGTGCCCCCCGCCCGCCGCGGCCGGGGCATGGCGGTGGTCGCCGCCGCGTTCCCGCTCGCCTCGGTCCTCGGCGTGCCGCTCGGGCTCTACCTCGCGGGCCGCTACGAATGGCACGCGCCGTTTTTCTTCCTCGCGGCCATGAGCGTCGTGGTGCTCCTCCTCGGCCTGCGCGTGCTGCCGGTCCTGCGCCACCTCCATCCGCCCGCCCACCCCTGGGACCAGATGCGGGACATCGTGACCGAGCCCGTGCATCTCCGGGCCTTTGCGATGAGCGGCATCCTCGTCTTCGCCGGCGCCTGCGTCATCCCGTTCCTCGCCCCGTCGATGGTCGCCAACGTCGGCCTCACCGAGGAACAACTGCCCTACATCTACCTCGCGGGCGGCATCTGCACCTTTGTCACCACGCCGGTCTTCGGGCGCCTCTCGGACCGCCACGACAAGCTCCACGTGCTGGGTTGGGTCTCCCTCGCGGCCGGCGGCGTGGTGCTGGTGTTGACGAACCTGCCTGCAACGACCGTGACCATCGCCATGCTGGTGACGGCCGCGTTCATGGTGACGATGTCCGGACGCTTCTCCCCCGCGATGGCGATGGTCACGAACGCCGTCGAGTCGCGCTACCGTGGCGGCTTCATGAGCGTGAACTCGGCCGTCCAGCAGGCAGCCAGCGGCTTGGCGAACATCACCGCGGGCCTGCTCGTGGCCGAGACGGCCACCGGCCGCCTGATCGGTTTCCCGCGCGTGGGCCTGGTGTCCGTCGCCTGCTTCGGGCTGACTTACTTCCTCGCTTGGCGCCTCCGCGCCATGGCGCCGCACTCCGCCCGTCCCGGCCACGCCGAACCGCAGCCGATCGCGGCGGAGTGAAGGGATTTTTTTGCGAAAAAATCCCCGGTCTATTCGGTCGCTAATCGGCCGCACGTGAAGTAGGTTCATGGTCAACACCGCTCCGTTCTTCCGAATCCGACCCTTCCCATGGCCCAAGCCCACCGCCTGCGCACCGTCTCCACGGTCAACCGCGCCTACAGCACCGACCCGCACGAAAGCATTGACGCCATCGGCGGCGTGAATCCCGACCACACCCGCTGGCGCATGACGCAGGACGCTGCCATCGCCGCGATCGAGGCCGGCACCGACCGGTTCCTCGTCGACTCCGGCGGGGTGATCGTGTCGCTGGTCGTGCACACGCACAAGGGCCAGAAGTACCTGAAGCAGCCCGCCGCGCCCGCGGCGTAGGCCGGTCTTTCCCTCGCGCGTCAGTTGCTGCGATTGCTTGCAGCTGGCCTCGCCGTTCGCGTTAGACCCCATACCCCGGCCGGGCGGAAGGCATTATCCTGACGCCCCATGAAATCCTCCCTCGCGTTCGGCGTCCTCGCCGCCTCCTGCCTGCTCTTTGCCGGCTGCTCCATCACCGGCTACAAGAAAGCCGCCGACACCTCCATTTCGCTCCAGGATCTCCGCGCTGGAGATCGACCATTCCCTGCCGGCCATGGACGCCGTGCTCACCTCGCTGGCCGATCTGATGGACAAGCCGGGCGCAACCCTCGCCCCCCAGTTCCAGACCTACAGAGCCGCGGTGGATGAATTCGCCTCCGCGGAGAAGTCGGTCAGCAGCCACGCTGCGACCATGGACAGCCAAGGGAAAGCCTACTTCAAGCAGTGGGACACGGAACTCGCCAAGATCCAGAACGATGCCCTGCAAACCCGCAGCACGAACCGGCGGAACGCCATGTCGGCGCGATTTGAAAAGGTGAAGGCCAGTTATGCCGAGGCCACCGCCCTGTGCGCCCCCATCATGTCCAATCTCAAGGATATCCGCATCGCGCTGGCCACCGACCTCACCACCAGCGGCCTCAATTCCATCCGGTCAGTCGCAGGCAAGGCCAACAACAGCTTGCCCAAGCTGCGTGCGACCTACGCCAGCCTTTCGGCCGAGTACAAGGACCTGGGCGTCGCCCTCTCCGCCGCCACGGTGGAATAACATTCTTCGGGCGGGGCCGCGGCGAAGCTGCCGCGGCTCCGGCTCCGCTCAGCCCGCGCCGAGCGCATACGGCGTCTCGGTCTGGACGGCCCAGCGGTTGTCCAGCCGCCGCGTGAAATCCAGCGGGTCGCCGATCCCGACCGTTCCGCGCGCGACTTGGTAAGCCCAGACCTGAAAGTAAGTCAGCATCGCCCCGCCGTAGATGGTCGAGAATGCCCCGTCGACGGCATCCTGCCCGCACGAGACCTTGATCCGGCCGATCCGCGGCACATGGAAACGGGCGTCAGTCGTGAACCAGTGGCCCCCGAGGTAGACTTCGGCGTAGGCATGAAAATCCATGTGGTTGTCCGGATCCGGACAACCGATGTCGGGCAGGTGGCCCGTGACATAGCGGGCCGGGATGTTGAACGTGCGGTTCAGCGCAATGACGAGATGCGCGAAGTCGCGGCAGACGCCGTAGCCGCGCTGCAACACGTCCCAGGCCGAAAGGTCGGTCCGGCCCGACATGTAGCGATACTCGATGTTGTCGTGCACCCACTGGCTGATCGCCTGCACCCGCGGCCAGCCGTTTTGCACCCCGCCGAAATTTATCCAGGCGAAGTTGGCCAGCTTGTCCGAATCGCAGTACCGGCTCGGCAGCGCGTACCGCAGCAGGTCCGGCGGCAGCTCCACCGGCGAGAGCGGCCAGGCGGCAGGCAGCCACCCGTTGTCGGGCAGCGACGAAACCGCGACAATCGCGTCGTGCCGGAAGTAGTTCGAGCCGGGCATCAGCGTGACCCGGCAGACGTCGTTGCCATGGCTGTCCGTGAATGACTCCGACGGGAGCTGGTTGCCCAGCGCCAGAGCCTCGAAGAGCACCCGGTGGTTGCGATCCGGCTTCGGCCGCAGGTTGAGCACCAGCACGGCCGTGCCGGTCACCTCATAAACCAGACTGCACCCTACTCGTACCGTGAGATCGAACACCGGCTGCGGAGTTTGGAGCGCAGTCGAATTGATCACGCCAGCACCTAACTCCACCTCCCGGGAATTGTCCACCGGCGGGGCATGGAACCGGGCCTCGGATCGGGGCAGTAGGGCAGGCCCTCCCCCGCGACCAAGCCGGGATGTCATCTAATAGATGACATTGCGCAATTCCGCCCGCCGGCCTTGGCTCCAGCCTGCATGAACTCCCGCCAAGACGTCGTCAGCGTCCACCCGTACTTCAAGGTCCACGCCGGCAAGCTGGCGGAATTCCGGGCCATCCTCCCGGCCATGATCGCCAAGGTTTCCGCCGAGCCCGGCACGCTCGCCTACGAGATCGGAGCCAACGGCGACGAGTTCATGTTCCGCGAGGCCTACGCCGGCGCCGCGGGCTGGCAGGCGCACATGGTCAACACCGACGACCTGGTCGCGAAGCTGCTGCAGGCCTCCACGGTCACGCGCCTCGAGGTCCACGGTCCGGCGGGGGAACTAGACAAACTCCGGGCGCAGGTGGCCGCGATGAATCCCGTGTGGTACGTCCGGGAAACCGGCGTGTGGAAATAAGCGGAGAGCGCAGGAGCGACGATGCAGGACGGGGACCGTCACCCGGCGGCGATTTATTCGGGGCTGAGCCCGGCCGCAGATCAACGACGGCGCCGACGCCGGAGATAGATCACCAGCGGCGGGACCGGCACGAGCAGGACGGCCAACAGCGCCCCGAGCACCTGCCCGGGTCCCTTCGGGGCGACGACGGCCATCGCGCCAGCCAGCGCCGCACACAGCACCGCGTGGATCTTGAACGCGCGGATTTCCTGCGGGGTGAAGGCGACGGGGGGACGGTCGTTTTTCTCGGTCATGGGACGGAATTTTTTATCGGAGCCAAAGCGCATTACCAGCGTCACATGATCGATTATCGCGGCTGGCTCGTCGAGCCAGCCCTACCCCCAAGCCATCCGCATCCGTGCAATCCGTGAAATCCGTGGATAAAATTTCCGGACTTTCTCACCCCCCGGCCCCGGTCTCCGTCGCGGACGACGGCAGCAGGAACTGAAACTCCGCGCCGGTCCCCTCGCGGGGGCGGCAGGAGATGCTGCCGCCGTGTGCCACCACGATGTCGCGGGCGATCGCCAGCCCGAGGCCCGTGCCGGGCTTGGTCTGGCCCGGCACGCGGTAGAAACGGTCGAAGACGTGGGGGATGCTTTCCTCGGGTACGCCGGGACCTTCGTCGACCACCGTGAAGCGCACAAAGCCCAGCGGGGCCTCGCCGGCCGCCAGCGTGATCGTGCCGCCGGGTGGCGAATACTTCACCGCGTTCGTCAGCAGGTTCATGAACACGTGCCGGATCCGCGCCACATCCACCGCAACGCTGCGGCCACCGGTCCCGGGCTCGATCCGCACCAGCAGTTGCTGACCCGCGGCCTTGATCGCCGGCCTCGCTTCGTCGGCAAGCGAAAGGAGGAGCACCTCGACCATCTCGTCCGTACGCTGCAGCGCCGACACCCCGCCCTCCAGCCGGGCCAGGTCCAGCAGGCTGTCGAGCATCCGCAGCAACCGGTCCACGTCATCCTTCACCCCCTCCAGCAGCTCGCGTTGCTTCGGCTCCAGCGGGCCCAGGTTCGGCTCGAGCAGCAGGTAGACCGCCATGCGCAGGCTGGTCAGCGGGGTCTTCAGCTCGTGGCTCACGGTGCCGACGAGGTTGGTCTTCACGTCGTCGAGCAGGCGGAACTTCGTCACATCCTGCAGAATCACCGCCGCGCCGCTGAACTCCGTGAGCTTGTCGCCGATCGCGAGGATGCGCGGCAGGTAGTGCCGCTCGGCGCGGGCCACGCGCAGTGTGACCACCCGGCCGTAGTCGGTTGGCAGGTAGTGCTCGCCCGTCGCCATCACCCGGTCGAGCGGCTCCTGCAGCTCGGGCGGGAATCCCTCCGTAAACGCTGGCGTCTGAGCCAGTTGCTCGGCCGCGGGGTTGCGCACATTGTGGCTGGCATCGCGCGAGAGCACGAAGACCGGGTCGGGGGTGGACGTCAGCGTGGCCTCCATCGTCCGCTGGGTCCGCAGCACCTTGGCCATGGTCGCCTCACGGTAGGCGCGCAGGTGGACGGCCATCATGTTGAAGGCCTTGGCAAGGCGGCCGAGCTCGTCCCGGGACGCGACCGGCACCGCGATCTCCAGGTTGCCCTCGCCGAGGGCGACGGCCGAGTTCGTCAGGAGCTTGATCGGCCCGAGCACCACGCCGGCGAGTCGCCAGGCGAGGACGAAGAAGAGCACCACGGCCGCGCCCATCGCGAGAAGCAGGAGCCGCAGCGCCTCGTCGGTCCGGGCACGCGCCTGCCGGCCGGCCGCCGCGACCTCCTCCTGCTCGTGCGCGCGCATGGCATTGAGCGCCTCGTTCACGGAGATGAAGGCGCCATTCTCGGCGGTGAGCGCGGCCAGCGACGGAAACCGCAGTAATTCATCGGCGGCCCGGGCGAAAGCGGTGAAGGCCACGTCGACCGCCAGCAACAATTGCGCCCGCCCGGGTTGCGGCATCGCCAGCAATTCCTCCGCAAGGCGCTCCCGGAAACGCGCGCGCTCCTCGTCGAAGACCCGGCGGACTTCGGCCGGCGGGCCCGCCCGGCCGGCGCTGAGCACCGCGTCCATCCGGTTCAGCGAGGTGCGGAGGGATTCCACCACCTGGATCGAACGAAAGTTCCTGCCCAGCACGTCCTCGACTGTGGCGCCAAGTTCCTGGCTGGTCCGGAACGCGTAGACGCAGACCAGCAGAAACAGGAGCAGCAGCGGCAACAGGCCGAAGGTGAGGCGCGCGCGCAGCATGGGGCTAGGAAAGGTAGGGCCCGACGTCCCGGCGGGCCGGGCGAAAGACGGTAGGGACGGCTGTCCCCAGCCGTCCTTCCAGAGGGCACGTCGGGACCCGCGCCCCTACCCTCAAGCCTCGGGCCGCCCGGAGGCCGGCCCCTGACCCGAACACAATTACCTGTACGTTCATTCGCGTGAATTCGCGGGCGAACCTCATGTCATCCCCAGCTTCTGCCGTTTCCGATAAAGCGTGGCCGGGTCGATGCCGAGGATGCGCGCGGCTTCGTCGAGGTTGCGCGCCGAGGCCACGATCCGCCGGATGTGCTCGGTCTCGAGCACCTCAAGGGTCACGGGGGCGCCGACCGCGGCCGTGGAGTCGCCGGGCGCGTGGAACTGCGCCGGCAGGTCGGCCAGGCCGATGGTCTCGCCCGGGGAGAGGATCACCGCGCGCTCAATCACATTGCGGAGCTCGCGCAGGTTGCCCGGCCAGGCGTAGGCCGCGAAGGCGCTGCGCACCGCCGGCTCAAAGCCCATGAGTCGCTTGCCCAGCCGGGTGGCGAAGAAGGCAAGGTAGCTTTCGGCGAACCGGGCCAAGTCGCCCGGGCGGTCGCGCAGACCGGGCAGCGTCACCTCGATCACATTGAGCCGGTAATAAAGGTCCTCGCGGAAACGCCCGGCCTTCACTTCCTCGGCCAGGTTGCGGTTGGTCGCGGCGATCACGCGCACGTTCGCCCGGCGCGGCTGACCGTCGCCCACCCGCTCGTATTCGCGCTCCTGAAGGAGACGGAGCAGCTTGGGCTGGATCGCCGCCGGCAGCTCGCCGATCTCGTCGAGGAAGAGCGTGCCGCCATCGGCCAGCGCCACCTTGCCCGTGGTGTCCGCCACCGCCCCGGTGAAGGCGCCCTTGGTGTGACCGAAGAGTTCGCTCTCGAGCAGCTCCCGGGACAGGCTCGGGCAGTTCACCGTCACGAACCGGGCGTCGCGCTGCGCGCTGCGCCGGTGGATCTCGCGGGCCAGGACGCTTTTGCCCGTGCCGCTCGGCCCGAGGACCAGCACCGTGGCGGAGGTCTCCGCCGCCTTGAAGGCGATCTGCAGCGCGCGCTGGGCGGCCGGCTCGGCCGAGGCGAGGTCCAGCGCCGGGGCTTCCTCCGCGAGCTGCGCTTCCAGCAGGTGCACGCGGGACGCCAGCGCGCGGCCCTGCTCCACCCGCGCCAGCACCGCCCGGATCTGGTCGGGTGTGAACGGCTTCGGGATGAAATCAAACGCCCCGCGGCGCATCGCCTCCACCGCAGTGCTGATGTTGGCGTAGGCCGTGACCATCACCACCGGCAGCGTCGGCGCGGTGGCCAGCAGCTTGGCGAGGACTTCAAGCCCGTTCTCCGCCCCGAGGTTCACATCAAGGAAACAGGCGTCACACCGGGCCTCCTCCAGCGCCTTCAGGGCCCTGGCCCCGTTGGCCGCGCCCACCGCCTCATGTCCCATCGTCTCCACCGCCAAACCGGTGGTCCGGCGGATGCCGGGTTCATCGTCGATGATCAGGACGCGCATGTGCGGGGAAGAGTGCAGGTCCGGATGGAAAAGCCAAGGCGGGGCCGCTCACGCGACCCCGCCAGGTCCAGCTTCAACTAACAATCCCACGGGCTTTCCGCCCTTGGGCTGGGGGCTTGGACGCGGAGCAAAACAATCGGTTCCAACGGGGCGGGAGAATCTTTTTGCGCGGGCGGCCGGCCTTGTCGCCGATTTGGAAATCCCGACCTATCGGTAGGGCGTGGACTCCGTTCCGCGCCGGGTCTGCCCCTGAGCTGATTCCGGGCTGCTCGTCTGCCCGGCGGTGAGCGGAGTCACCGCCCTACCGGATTCGACCGCTACCGGACGGGCCCGATTCTAGGATCGAACTGACCCGGAAAACCCTCCAGCTTCCCGCTCCCCAAGATGCCCACCCCGTCCGCCCCAGCTCCTACCGTCGCCCCGACCGTCGCCAAGGTCCAGGACCTGGAAATCAAGGACGCCCACCTTATCTTCGAGGCGGTCTGGCAGAATCTTGAGGCCGATGTCGGCCGGGAGAACCTCCGTTTCCCGAAGGAGATCCTGCTCCTCGGCGGTGCCCCCGGTTCCGGCAAGGGCACCAACAGCGACTTCATTGCCAAGGCCCGCGGCCTCACCTGCGAACCCGTCGTCATCAGTTCACTCCTCGATTCACCCGAGGCGCGACGCCTGAAGGAGGGCGGCAACATGGTGGGCGACCGCGAGGTGATCGGCCTGCTGCTGCGGAAGCTGCTGCTCCCGGAATTCCGCGACGGCGTCATTCTCGACGGCTTTCCCCGCACCAAGGTGCAGGTCGAGTGCCTCAAGCTCCTCGTCGCCCGCATGCAGGCGCTGCGCCAGGAATTCTACGACACGCCGCTCAGCATCCATTTTCGCCAGCCCACCGTGCACATCATGGTGCTGTTCGTGGACGAGCGGACCTCGATCGAGCGCCAGCTCAGCCGCGGCCGCGAGGTCAAGCACCACAACGAGGAGGTCCGGCGCACCGGGATCGGGGAGCTGCAGGAGGAGCGCACGACGGATTACGACGAGACGCTCGCGCAGCGCCGCTACCGGGTGTTCAAGGAGCAGACGTGGGACGCGCTCCAGTCGCTGAAGGAGACCTTCCACTATCATTTCATCAACGCCCAGGGCACCTTCGAGGAGGTCGAGCAGAACATCATCCGCGAGCTCGAGTACCAGAGCACGCTCGAGCTCGACCCGCGCACGGTGGACCGGCTCCGCGGCGTGCCGGTCGCCCGTCAGATCATCATCCACGCCCGCCAGGAGCTGGTGAAGCGCCTCGACAGCTACGAGCTCGCGCACGGCCCGCTCTTCGCCCAGGTCATCACCTTCATCGAGACCAAGATCATGCCGATCGTGATCCGGCATGCGATCTCCGGCGTGGCGCACATCAACACCGAGGATCCCGTCCTCGAGAACCCGCTGTCACTGGCCATGCTGATCGACGTGTTTTCCGAGCGCGGTTACCACGCGGCGCTCGACCTCCACAAGATCGAGGTGCCGCACAAGGTGGACCTTGCGACCGGCGCCATCACCTGCCGCACCAAGAAGGTCTACCGGATCCAGATCCGTTTCAACGGGTCAGAGATCCGCCGCGGGTAGGATCCTTCCGAGGTCGGGCGCGACGGTTTCGGTCCGCCGGGGTGGCATCCGGATTGGTTTCACGCAGAGAAGGCGCGATATGCGCCAAGACAGAGGGCGCAGAGTTCGGGCCCGAATGTTCGGATTCCGAAACCAAAACCCGTTCCGACCTCCGTTCGCTGCGTCTCTGTGTGCCAAAGGCTCGAAGGACCGAGCCGGCGGGCCCAGCGGTCCCGCCCTCTCAAGAAACATCCCACATCCCCGGGCAGGGGTCTGCCCGGGCTACACCCGATCTTGATGCTGTAGCACCGACAGACCTCTGCCGGTGGATCGGTTTCTTTCCGGATAGGTCGCGCCTCAGCGCGGGTGCTCGCTACCCGGGAGCGGATATCCCAGAACGGCAGCAAGATTGCTCTACCTGTTAAGCGCGGCGTCGAGCATCTGTTCCTCCCGCAGCGTCAGCTTCGCGCGGTCGACCTTCGCCAGCACCACGCGCGCCTCGGCCCGGCGGCCGTTGGCGGCGAGGACCAAGCCGTAGGTGAAGGCGCGGCCGGATGACTCGCCCGCCTGCGCGGCCACCGGCTCCAGCAGCGCCAGGGCCTCGCGCGGCTGGTCATTCTGCAGGAGCAGGAAGGCGGCGGTCGAGCGGTAGTCTAGATTGGCGGGCTCGACCTCCCGGAAACCCCGCAAGGCCTCCTCGGCCCGCGGGTCGATCCGGCCCATGAGTGCGGACAGGTAGGCGTAATTATTGACGACCGTTGGCTCGGTGCTGCGGATTTCGTTCAGCTTGCTGAACGTCCGGTGCAGGCCCTCCGCATCCCGCTGCATCTGGTAATGGCGGGCCAGCGCCCCGAGCGCGTTGACCGCCAGGCCGGGTTGCTCGGCGGCGATCTCCCAGAGCCCCACGGCCTCCTCCTTCCAACCCCAGCTGTAGACCACGCCGGCCAGGAACGCCCCCTGCCCGCCTCGCCGGCGGGCCGCGTCGGCAAGCGACTGCCACAACAGGGTGTAACGCGGGTTGTCGCCCAGCTGCCGCGCCGCGAGCGCCTGGTAGGCCAGGCGCATGAAGTCGAGCCGCTCCCAATCCCCCTGCCCCGACAGTTCGAGCAGGCCTGGCCAGTCGCCCGCCAGCCGCAGGGCATCCCCCAGCGCCACCGCCACCGGGGGCGCCTCCGTCACCGTGGCCGGCAGGGTCCGGGCCCAGCGGATGGCCTCCGCGCCCCGGCCCATTCCGGCCAGCCACGAGATGAGCTCGGTCACCCGCACCGGATCGGAACCGGCCGCCTGCTGCTCGGCCGCGAGCGCCGTCGCATAGCGGTTTGCGTCCGCGCGGCCCAGGGCGAGCAGGCTGTTGAACAGGTCGCTCGACTCGCGCCGCGGATGGGCCAGCAGGGCGTCGGCCCAGCGCCGCATCCGGACGGGATCCGGCGCCGCCACCGCCGTCTCGAGCAGGGGGCGCAGCGCCTCGACGCCCCAGCCGGCGTCACCCGCCCATTTCTCCAGCAGGGCGATGCCCAGGGGGCGCTCGGCCAGGGTCGAACTCGCGGCCAGCACCAGGCCGAGGGGAATCTCCGACTCCGGCCGCACGCCGCCGATGCGGATCGCGGCCTGGAAGTGGCGGTAGGCCGCGGTCAAATCACCGCGTTGCCGCGCGATTTCGCCCGCCAGACGCTCGGCGCGCGCCGAGGACGCCGGGGCGAGTCCCAGCGCCATGTTCAGGGAGGTTTCCGCCTCCTCCAGACGATTGAGCGCGAGGGCGTCACCCGCCCGGTTCAGGTGGCGTGCGGCATCCTCGGGCGAGAGCACCGCGGCCTGACGGGAAAAAGTCAGCGCCGCCTGGGGCCGGCGCACAGCGCGGGCGAAGTCCGCCGCGAGATCCCACGCTTCCGGGCGATCCGCGGCGACCTGGAGGGCCAGGTTCACCGCCGCCTCGGCCTGCTCCAGCTTGCCCGCGTCGAGCCATTGCCGCGCGACCCGCACCGCCCGGTTCTCCCGCCAGAGGGGAAAGTACCACGCGGACCCGATCACGGCCGACCCGAGCACGGCCACCGTGACATAGAGTTTGAAGCGGAACGCCGCGCTCGACTCCAACCGGTCCAGAAATGTCCACCAGAGCGTCCGCGGATGCAAACGTTCGCGCAGCCGGGCCAGCCGCCGGCGTAGGTCCTTGCGAAAGGGTGTCTGCGTGGCGAAAAAAGGCGCCTCGGTCTCGTCGGGTTTTTTCTCGTGCATCGCGTTGCCGCGGGATTTTCGTGCGGAACAACCGCGGCGCAACCGTCAAGTGCGGCGGGATGTGATCCGGGATGAATCCAACCTTTCCCTCTCTCACGCGGTTTCGATCTCTGGCCTTCAGGCGTTTTTTGCCACAGAGGCACAAACGCCCGGGATCTCACCCCAGCGGTCCCCGCGCGCCTGTTGCCTGCAGGCGATCGTACAATGCGGTCAGCCGGGGCATGGCTGCCCCGGCGGCCTGGGCCCGGCGCAGCGGTTCGCCCCAGATCGCCTCGATCTCGACCGCCCGGCCCGCGAGGAAATCCACGAGGCTGGAGGGTTGGTACGGTCCCATCGGGCGCGTCACGTCGATCTGCCCCTGGATGAATTCCTCCGAAATGACATGGCCGAACCTCGCCGCGGCCACGGCCACCTCGTCCATCAGCGTCCGCACCTCCGCCGCGAGCGCCGGGTCGGCGAGGATGCGGTCGGTCGTGATGCCGCCGGCGGCGATGGCCAGCCCGTTGAAGGGCACGTTCCAGACGAGCTTGCGCCAGCGCGCCTCCGCGAGGGAATCCGCCACGCGGCACTTCACGCCGGCGGCCGTGAACCGCGCCGCGAGGGCCCGCGTGCGCTCCGCCGGCGGGCGGGCGTGCTCGCCGAGCATGATCGAGCCGGGTTGATAGCAGGTCACCTCGCCCGGCCCGGTGCGCGTCGAGGCGATGAAGCAGATCCCCCCCAGCACGCGTTCCGCGCCGACGAGGCCGGCGAGCAGTTCCTCGTTGCCGAGGCCGTTCTGGAGCGTGACGACCATCGTGTCCCGCCCGACCAGCGGCGGCAGCAGCCGCGGGAGCTCCGGGTTGGCGGTGGTCTTGAGCGCCACGAGCACGACGTCCACCGGGCCGATATCCTCGGGCCGATTAAAGACCGCGGCCGGCCGCAACTCGAGCGTACCGGTCTTCTCCACCACCCGCAGGCCCGTCTCCCGCAACGGCGCGGGATCGCCGCGGACGAGGAAACGCACGTCCGAACCGGCGAGCGCCAACCGCACGCCGTAGTTCAGGCCGATCGCGCCGGCCCCGACGATGGCGAAGGTTTTCATGGGGCCGCGGGGCCGCGAGGGCATCGGACCGATCCGACGGATCCGACCGATCGGTCCGACGACCGCGACCGCACCTGCCTGGACTCACGGTGGCGCTTCATGATTGCTCGAGCCGGAAGATCCGCACCGTCGGCTGGCGCACGCCGCGGCCGAGTTCCTTCAGGCAGGTCCAGCCCGGCGGGGCCAGTTCCGTGCCGCCGGGCATCTCGAAGACCACAAGCGCCTCGGGATGGCCGGCGAGCAGTTCCGCCAGCCGGGCAAACAGCCGTGGTGCGATCTCCGGGATGATCTCGTACGGCGGATCCACGAACACGAGGTCGGGGGCGCGTTCATCCAGCGAGATCCCGCCCTTGAGCGCGTCCGCCTGCCGGATCTCCAGCCCGTCGAGTCCGCGGCCGAGGCTCTTGCAGACCGCGGCCAGGTTGTGGCGCACGCAGGCGACGGCCTTGGCGTTCTGCTCGACAAAGACCCCGCCAGCCGCGCCCCGGCTCAGGGACTCCAAGCCGTAGGCGCCGCTGCCGGCAAAGAGATCGAGGAAGCGCGCCCCGGGGAGGCGGCCGGCCAGGCTGGAGAACACCGACTGGCGCATGCCGTCCGTCGCGGGACGCACCGCATCGCCCTTCGGCACGAGCAGGTTGATCCCGCGGGCTTCGCCGCCGCTGATGCGCATGATGGAGTGGGTTACCTCGAAACGCGGCGTCAGCCGCGTTTCGTGAGCTTCTTCAGTGCCTTGTTGATCTTCTCGAGATCACAGACGTCGGGATCGTAGTCGGGCCCGACCCACTCGCGCCATTCGCGGCCGAGCTCGGTGGTGGGTTCCTTCAGGCAGGCGAGCATGTCATGGAAGGCCTCGAGCCCGCCACAATCCTCGGGCGGGCCGGCGTGTTCGCCCGCGAGGCAGACCGGATAGACCGTGCCCTTGGCGATGGGTGCCGTCTTCTCGATGCGCACATCGACCTGCCAGCCCTCGCCGAAATGGTAGCCGTAGGTGAAATGCTCGCGGGCACCGAGGTCGAGATCGGCCAGGGTGATGTCGCGGTCGTCCTCGATCGTCATCTCCTCGCGCTTGAGCGGGTTCCCGAACCGGAGGTCGTCGAGCGCGAAGGCGTGGGTCTGGTAGTCGAACCAGTCGAACGCGACCTGGAGGGTGTCGTGCAGATGGGAAAGCCACATCGACTCGCGCACGGCCACCCGGCGCCAGATGCGCGGCTGGCACCCGACCACGGTGCACCGCAGCGTAAAGACCCGCTCGACGGGCTTCCGCACCGGGGAGCCCTTGCCCTCGTGCAATGAAATCATCGGGTGAATTGAACGGCCGCCGCCGCGCCCGGCAAGCCGGGGGTTTTGGGCGCGGCGCCCAAAACCCAAGCCGGCCTTTCCCGCCCGGGGGAAAGCCCGGGCGGACCGGGAGGCGCCGGACCTCGACGGGGAAGCATTGCGGCGGAGGCACCGCTACTGCCCTAGCCGCAAATTATCTGTCGGAGAAGGAGCCCGCTCGACAGCCTCAGGGCCTGAAGCGCGCCGGGCCGCTCGGGACAGCGGCCCCTGCCTTTGGGGGCAGGTTCCGGATCAGAACTTCAGCTTCACGTACGCCTCGAAGCGGCGGGGCAGCTCGCGGAAGATGAGCTGGCTGGCGGTGTAGGCGTCGCCATTATGGATCCAGTTCTGCTCGTTGGTGGCGTTGAGCAGGTCGAGGTTAGCCGACCAGCGCCGGGTCGCGTAGAAGAGGTTGGCGTTGTAGAGCACCTGGGCGGGGATGTGCCACTGGTCGTCGAGGTTGCCGCGCTGGCGGCTTTGCCACTGGGCGTCGGCGCCGAGGCCGAAGCCGTTCGCCCACTGGTAGCGCGCGCTGCCGTTGAACATCGTCTTCGACAGGCCGAGGAGTGGATAGTCGCCGAGCGGGACCTGGTTGCCGAACGGATCGTAGCTGCCGGTCGAGGTACCGAGTCCGCCCGGGCCGCGGCCAAGCGCGTAGGCGGCGTAGAGGTTGCGGCCGCCGGCCTGGTAGGGACGCGAGTTCACGTAATGCCCGTCCTGAAACGTCGCGCTGGCGGTGGCGCTGAAACGCCGGCTTGGCTGATAGGTCGCCTCGAGTTCGACGCCGCTCAGCGTGATATCGTTCCGCCGGCCGCCGAAGTTGATCTTGGTGCGGTCCTGCTGGAACCAAGTCGCGGCGGCGAAGACGCGGTTGTCGAGCAGCGCGGCCTTCACACCCGCTTCCTTGAGCTCGCTGAGATTGCGGAAATCGTTCCGGTTGATCTGGCCGTCGGGGAGATTGAGGATCACGCCGCCGCCGGTGACGTTGCCATTGGCGCCCTGCATGCGGTTGTGCGTGGCGTAGACCGTGAGCCGGTCGGTCGGCCGGTAGGTGAGGCTGTAGGCCTGGGAGAAGGCGCTCACCAGCTCGGTGTCGCTCCAGGACGTGCCGGAGAGATCGCCGAGCGGATCCTTCGCGCGGGCCCAGAAGGTGTCGTGACGCAGACCGACGGTCGCCGTGAGCCGGTCGGTCAGGCTGAGGTCCTGCTGCCAGAACACGCCGGGGTTCCACGTCTCGCTGCGCACGGTCTCGGGGCTGTCGTAACTCGCGGGGAAGAACTCGCGGCCGCCGGGGCCGGTGAAACCGGGGAAGGTGCTGTTCGGGTACTGGGCGCGGAAGTTGAAGACACGCGACGGGTCGGTGAGGTCGAAGTTGTAGAAGTACTCGTTGAAGTAGTTCGTGAAGCTCTCGCGCCCCTCGTAGCGCACGGCGGCGCCGGCGATGACCGAGCTCTTCCGGCCGAGCATCGTCGTGAGCCAATGGACCTCGGTGCGGTTCTCGGCGGTGTACTGCTTCACGTACTCGCCGTACTCGAACTGGTGGAAGCGGCGGCGGCTGACGTGCTCGAGGAGCGTGCGGTTCACAACCTTCAGCGCGGGTGAGTAGACGTGCGACGCGGTCAGCTGCAGGCGGCCGACGTTGGCGTTGGAGAAGTCGCCCTTCGAGAAGAGCGTGGCATCCCACGGGAGCGTGACGGCGGTGGTCGCCGGGATCGGACCGGGCAGGCCGTTGTCGGCCGAGGCGCCGGTATAGTAAATGCCGCGGTCGATCAGGTCCTGGTTGACGCGATTGACGCCGAGGATCTCGGGGGCGGATTGCCAGAGGTACTGGGCGACGAGGTCGACCTGCGTGGCTGAGGACGGCAGCCACGAGAGGGCGCCGTAGACATCGAGACGGTCGTCGCGGACCTCGTTCTTGCGGAAGAAGGTATCGCCGCCCTTGGACTCGACGCTCACGCGCCAGGCGAGCTTGTCGCTGAGTGGCGCGGTGGAATCGATCTGAACGGAGGCGTTGAGGAAGCTCGTCTCGCCCGGGGCCCAGGTGCCGACACGGGTGGTGACCGTGGTGGCCCGGCCGTTAAACTGGGGGCGCTTGCTGGCGTAGTTGACGTAGCCGCCCTGGAAGTAGCCGACGCCGAAGACGGCGGAGGCGGGGCCGCGCACGAGGTCGACGGATTCGACGCCGTTGAAGGACGGGAAGTAGCCGTAGAGATTGTAGCTCAGGCGCTGGCCGTTGAGGTAGGTCTCGGCCGTGTCGCCGCGGAGATTCGGCACGGTGGTCTTGCCGTAGCTCGCGCCGGCGTAGGCGCCGGGGGAGAACTGCAGGATCTCGCGCACGCCGTGGATCTGGCGCTCGTTGAAGAGCGCGGTGGTGAGGCTGCTGACGCCGCGGGGCGTGGCGAGCGGGTTGCGGTCGTCACCGAGCACGGAGGCCGTCTCCCGGGTGAGCGGGTTGATGGACTCCTCGATGGGAACGTCGGTGACCGTGTAGGGCGCGAGTTTGGTAACCGGCCCGGCGGCGGCCGGACTGGGAGACGTCTGGCCCAGGGCCAGCGTCGCGGAGGACAATAAAAGCCCGGCCAAGGTGGCGCGGACTGCGGAGGTTTGTGTCGGGTGCTTCATTTTTGATGATGCCCAACCCAATCTGGACTCCCGAGAAATGGGGCGCTGGCGCCCCAGGCGCTGGCAGCGCCCGCTGTTTCCTTCGTCGGCATGATCCGTTTCAGGTTCAAGGGTCGAGCAGCCGATCGTGCCGCAATCTCAGCCCTCCGCGGAGGACACCCCTACAGGCTGGGACCGTCAAACCGGTCCCCGCCTGATTACGCAAGCGAAAGGTTCGGCGCGGGACCCGAAAGGGCACATCTCACATTCTTGCAGCCCGCGTGAAATTTTCCCCGTTCGGATGTAGCGCCGGCAGACCTCTGCCGGCGGATCGGTCATCCACGGGCAGAGGTCTGCCCGGGCTACATCAGGGAAAGGGTAGGAGCCTGCTGGCAGGCGATCCGGAGAGCCATCGCCCGCAAGCGGGCTCCTACATGGGGCTCTTGGGAGAGGGCCGCGAGGCCGGTCATTCCCGTCGCCCTCGCGGCGAAGCCGCATCTGGAAGCCGGTTGCCGGATTCCAGAAACACAAGAGCCGCCCCATATATCGGGGCGGCCCGTGTGACCTAACACCAAGCAAACCGTAAGAACTGAACTACACCCAGTCAGACGCGGTCCGGGGCAAAACATTCAAAATTCGCGGAGAAACTTTGAGAAAAACTAACGTTTTTCTTAAAATGTTATCGTTAAGAATTTTATGAATGATGTGTTTCGAATAATTTCTGCCCGTCGACGTCGGGAATCACGGATTGGATTGATCGCGGCCGACTCGGCGAGTCGGCCCTACCTCAAAACGTCGTCGATCAAGCCTCCGGCCGCCGCCTTCGGATATCCGCCCGTCGGATCACTCCAAAATGGCGCAGCCATTTTGGTTTCTAGCAGCGCGAGGGCAAAGCCCGACACGCTGCTAGTGCACCACGATTGACTCCACGCCCGGCGCGATCGGCGCGGGCGCGGCAGGATCCGGTTTCGGTGCGGACTTCAGCGGATAAACAAAACGCTGGCCCTCGTAATTCCGGAAAGTCACGGCGTCGTCGGTGATCGATTCCACGTAGTCGGGATTGATCGGCACCTTGCCGCCGCCGCCCGGGGCATCGATCGTGAACTGCGGCACCGCGTAACCCGTGGTGTGGCCGCGGAGGCCGCGGATGATCTCGAGGCCCTTGCGCACGTCGGCCTTGAAGTGCGCGCCGCCGGTGATCAGATCCATCTGATAGAGATAGTAGGGCCGTACGCGCATGCGGAGCAGGCGGTGGACGAGAGCCTTCATCACCTCGACGTCGTCGTTGATGTCCTTGAGGAGAACGCTCTGGTTGCCAAGCGGCACGCCGGCAAAGGAGAGACGCTCGCACGCAGCCTTCAGCTCGACGGTGCACTCCTTCGGGTGGTTGACGTGGATGCTCATCCAGATCGGGCCGTACTTCTTGAAGATGTCGGTGAGCGCCGGCGTGATGCGCTGCGGCAGGAACACCGGGATGCGCGAGCCGATCCGGATGAACTCGACGTGCGGGATGGCGCGGAGGCGGCTAAGCAGGTGCTCCAGCTTCTTGTCGGACAGAAGCAGCGGATCGCCGCCCGAGAGCAGCACGTCGCGGATTTCCGGGTGCGACTCGATGTAACGCAGCGCGCGCTCGTGCTCGGGATGGAAATTATAGTCCTGCGCATTCGAGACCAGCCGGCTGCGCGTGCAGTAGCGGCAGTAGGAAGCACAGCGGTCGGTAACGAGGAACAGCACCCGGTCGGGATAGCGGTGCACGAGACCCGGGACGGGAGAGTGGCCGTCCTCGTTCAGGGAATCATCGTTCTCGCCCTCCGAAAGGATCATCTCACCCGACCGCGGGATCATTTGCTTGCGGAGCGGGCAGTCGGGGTCGTTGACGTCGATCAGGTTGAAGAAATAGGGCGTGATCGCGAGGGCCAGCTTCTGGTTTGCGAAGGCGCAGCCGGCCTTCTCATCGGCCGTAAGGGTCATGTACTGCTCCAGCTGGTCGACCGTGGTGAGCCGGTTCTTGAGCTGCCAGGCCCAGTCCTGCCAGTCCGCCGCCGGAATATGCTGCCAATGGCCCTGGCCTTCAAACCAGACGGCGCGGTCTTCAATGTAGGACATGAAAGAGCGCAGAGATAGCGCGCTTGGCGCCGGTGTCAAATGACCGCGCTGGTCCGGAATTGACCCCGGAGCCGCACGAAAGCTGATTGGAGGAGCGTAATTGTCCCCGTAGCTCAAATGGATAGAGCAGTCGTTTCCTAAACGGATTATCCCAGTTCGAGTCTGGGTGGGGGCACCAGCTAAGAAGCCTTGCCAGTTCTTGCCAGTATGGCGTCGTATTTTGAGGTTTTTGTGGGTTTCGAGGCGGTGACTTCCCTCGTAGCCCGGTAGGGTAGTATGTTTCCTAAACGACATATCCCGGTTCAATTCCGGGCGGGGGCACCAGTACAGAGGGCGGAAGGCAGATGCCCGGGGTTGGGCGCCGGACCCATGATGCTCTTGCCACTCCAGCCGCAGAAGCTATCTTGGCCTTGCCCTGCTGCCCCAAAACGTGCGTCCGCACGCCGCGGACAACCCCCCTGTAATCCGTGGTTATCATCCCGTCCCTCCCTCAAAGCTTATCCTGAAATGCACATGACTACACGCACCCTCCTCCTCGGCTCCACGCTTCTCGCCGCTCTCGCCAGCGGACAACTCCGCGCTCAGGCTCCCGCTGCGCCGGCCATGCCAGCCGCGCCCGCCGCCGCCAACCCGAACCACGGCCCAATCATGACCACCCTCAAGGCCCAATGGGTCGCCGTGAGGGACAAGGTCATTCCCATTTGCGACCTCATCCCGGAGGACAAGCTGGACTACAAACCCACGCCGGAGGTCCGTTCCTTCAAAGATCTGATCATCCACATCACGGGCGAGGGTTACACTTTCCTTGGCCGGGCCGGCAGCGTCCCGGGTGTCACGCCCCCGACCATGGCCGAGCTCAACGCCCTGACCGGCAAGGCCGCCCTCATGAAGGCCCTGCGCGACAGCTACGAGTGGCAGGGTAAGCTGATCGACAGCCTCACCGATGCCGCGGCCAGCGAGATGGCCGCGGGACGCGGCGGCGCGCCCGGCACGACTCCGAAGTGGGGTTCGATCGTCGGCCTGATCGCGGACAACATGGACCATTTCGGCAACCTTGTGACCATGGTGCGGATGAACGGCATGGTCCCGCCGAATACGGCGGCAGCGGCGGCCCGTCGCGGCGGTGGCGGCGGTGCGCGCGGTGGCGCACCGGGTGGCGCTCCCGGCGCAGCGCCGGCTCCTGCTCCCGCCCGGGGACAGTAACCGCCCAGCCATTCGGTTTCATTTCAAGTCCGGCCTTCCGCAAGGGAGACCGGACTTTTTCGTTTTCCGTCGGCCTGCGGGAGAATCCCCGGCGCCGCAGAGGGCGTGTCACTCCGCGACCGCCGTGCCTACCCGTTGGTTCATGAAGAACCAAGGTCCTGCCCGGCGGCGAGAGGAGCCCTTACGACAATCCGTTTCGACAAGCCCAAGGTCCGGGCGAGTCGAGGGACTCAAGTCCCGAGCCTGTCGAGGCCGGTCGCGCCCTGCCGCATGAGGGTCACCAACCTAAAATGCGGGTTGACACCCCCCGGGCCGAACACACTGTCACCCCTCCTTTTCCGAATGAGCACCACCGAGCCAAAGCCCCTCGCCCCCACGCAGCAGACTCCCACGCCTGCCGAGATCCCTTTCACCCAGGTTCCGCAGGCGATGAACCGGTACATCACCGACACGGGCAAGATCCTGCCCCGCAAGTACACGCACCTCACGGCGCGTCACCAGCGCGCGATCACCAAGACGATCAAGCAGGGCCGCAACATGCTGCTCGCCCAATAAGGCGCCCTTCCCCTTCCGGCCGGAGTCACCCGACTCCGGCCTTTTTTGTGTCCGGATCACAGAGTGGGCGGACTTGCCCAGTCCGTCGCGACGACGTCGAGCCCGGCGGACATGACCTGTCCGCCCCACCCTCAATCCTTCAAATCCCCGAAGGCCACTGCTTGGTTGCGACCACCGGCCTTGGCGGCGTATAGCGCGCGGTCGGCCGCGGCCACGAATGACCGCGTGTCCTTCGCCTCGCTGGGGCTTACCGCCACGCCGACACTCATCGTGATGTTGAGGAACACGCCGGGAGCGGCCTCGATCGGGGTCGCCGACATGCTCGTGCACATGCGCCGGGCGACTTCCATCGCCTGGGCCCGGTCCATTTCCATCAGGACGATCGCAAATTCCTCGCCGCCGAAACGCGTGGGGCGGTCGACCGAGCGGACCTGCCCGGCGAGCCGGCGGGCCGCCTCACGCAGCACGGCGTCGCCCGCCTGATGCCCGTGGACGTCATTGACGCGCTTGAAGTGGTCGAGGTCGACCACCAGCAGGGACACCGGCCGGCTGAAGCGCACGGCGCGATCGCATTCCTCCGTCAGGATCCGGTCGAATTCGCGGCGGTTGAGCAAACCGGTGAGCTGGTCCCGCGTCGCGAGGCGGCGCAGTTCACCCAGGGTTTCGCCGAGCTTGAGGGCGTAGCGCAGCGAGCGCTCGAGCACCCGCGGCGTGATCTCGCCTTTCACGAGGTAGTCGAGCGCCCCGGCATTCATCGCCTGGATGTCGATGTGTTCCGACTGCTCGGCGGTAAGAAAGACAATCGGGGTCTGGCAGCCCTTGGCCGCCGCCTCGCGGATCAACTCAAGTCCGTCCCGGCCGCCGAGCTGGTAGTCGAGCAGGCAGGCCGCATAACTTCCGGTCAGCAGCCGTTCCAGTCCGTCCTCGTAGGTCGGGGCCCAATCGAGCGCGTATTTCGCCGCCTTGAAGCGCTTGAAGTGTTCCTCGGCCATCCGCTGCTGCAGACGATCATCGTCGATCAGGAGGATCCTCGGCAACGCGCTGCTCATGCGCGGGTCCTCTTGACGCCGGCCGACAGCTCGGCCGCCTTGGCGGCGAGCACCGGGGCAATGCGGGAGCGGTCGCGGAGATTATCACGAATGCAGTTCACCAGCGCGCTGCCCACGACCACCCCGTCGGCGGCGGCGCCCACCTCGGCCACCTGGGCACGGGTCGAGATGCCGAAACCCACCGCCACCGGGAGCGAGGTGTGCCGCTTGATCCTGGCCACGGCCGCCGGGATGTCCTGCGCGACCTGGTCGCGCACGCCGGTCACTCCCTCCCGCGAAACATAATAGATGAACCCGGTGGCCGCGGCGGCGATGACCTGCAACCGGCTCTCGGGTGTGGTGGGGGCCACGATGAAAACCGTGTCGAGACCATGCTGGCGGCAGGCCGCGATGAGTTCGCCCGCCTCCTCGGGCGGCAGGTCGAGGGTCAGCAGCGCATCCACGCCGGCAGCGCGGGCCTCCCGCACGTAGGCCTCGACCCCCTGGGAGAACACGAGGTTGTAGTAGGTGTAAAAAACCACCGGCACCTGGCTGGTTTCCCTCAGCTTGCGCACGAGTTCGAAGACCCGCGCGGCCGTCATCCCGCCCTCAAGCGCCCGCTGGGCCGCCAGCTGGTTGGTGAGGCCGTCCGCCAGCGGGTCGGAAAAGGGCACCCCCAGCTCCAGGACATCCACGCCGTTGGCGAGCAGGGCGCGGCAAGCGGCCACCGAGGACTCGAAGTCCGGGTCGCCGGCGCAAAGATAGGCCACGAAGGCCGCCCGGTTCTCGGAACGGGCGCGGTCGAAGGCGGCGGTGAGTCGGGACATGGCGGCGGTGGTCGGCCACAGAGGACAGAGGACGGACGGCGGAGAACAGCCAAAAATGGCACCCCCGTGCCCGGCCGCAGGGCGGAGACCGTCTCGAGACGCGCAAGGCCCTGAGTCCCTCGGCCGGGCTCGGGACCTTGAGCTTGCCGAAACGGCCGGCCGAAGGGCTCCGCGCGCCACTGGATTCGACCCATCCCGGCGCCCGCGGACTGGACGCACTGCCAGCCGCCTACTCGTTCAGCCCAAATTCAATCAGCACCGGGCGGTGGTCCGAGAGGAATGACCGCAGGATCTCGCTTTTGGCCTCGTGGCAGCCCTCGGGTATGAAGACAAAGTCGAGCAAGCGGCTGGGCAACGGCGACGGGAAGGTGCGGCCCGCCTGCGGATGCAGGGTGTATTCGCAGTAATCGGAAAGATGACTGAGCAGCGCGGCGGTGGCGTCGGAACGGTGCCCCGGGTTGTTGAGGTCGCCGCAGACGATGGGCGGGATGGCCCAGCGGGCCTTGTGCTGCCGCTGTTTGTCCCGCATCCAGGCGAGCAGCCGGTCGGTCTGCACGAAGCGGTGCTCCTTGGAGCGATAGTGCAGGTGGAGGTTGACGATCGGGACGTGGCGTCCGCCCACGGCGACCTCGACAAAGAGAAAGCCCTTTTCGCCGATGCGCCGCGAACCGAAGACGACGTTCTCGGACTCGATGATCGGATGGCGGGACAGGATCGCGTTGCCGTAGCTCAGGTTGAGCAGGCCCTTGCGCCGGTTGTTGATGCCAAAGACAGCGTAAGGATAGCCCGAGTGCAGCCGCAGGTATTCCAAGTGGTCGAAATTGCCGGCCCAACGGGAGCACTCGTCGACCTCCTGCAGGGCCACGATATCGGGCGCGTGGGTCTGGATCAGCCGGGCGATGCCGCGGAGATTGACCCGGATCTTGCGCGCCGAGGTCAGGCCCTGCACGGGATTCAGACCCCGCCCGTGCGCGATGTTGAAGGTCATGAGACGCAGGCGATGCATTGCCGCGGCCATCCAAATCCGAGGTCCCCAAGACGCAAGGGGAAGGATGCGCCGGGGCAGAGGCCGCGACCGGCAGGCTCGGGCCGACCACGTGGCAAGCACCCCGGCGCACAGTTTCGCCTTGAATCCGTGTGCCACTGGGATTGCCTCGGCCGCACCCCTGTTCGTTCCGCGTCACTGACCCACCCCCGTCGTGCGCACCGCGTTGATTCCCTTCCCGGGTTCCGGCTGCGTGCGTTTCCGCTCCATTACAGCCATGAAATCCAGACCCCTGCTCCTGTCCCTCCTCGCCGTCTCCGCCGCCACCGCGCTGCACGGCGCTCTCGCCGAACTCAATGTCGCCGAAGGCACGATCGAAACCGCCGACGGGTCCTTCATCGGCCGCGAGATGACCATCGCCAACGACTTCAAGCTCGAGCTGCTCTACAGGCCCAACGCCACCACCCAGGGCCAATGGGTGCCGATGGCCTGGGACACCAAGGGCCGGCTGATCGTCGCCTCCTACAACTCCGACCATCTGCTCCGCCTGACCATCCCGACGGTCGGGAGCAACGCCGCGGTCCAGACCGAGATGATTCTGGAGAACGTGGGCGCCGCCGAGGGCCTGCTCGTGGCATTCGACTCGCTCTACATGAACGTCAACCGGAGCAATATCCGGCGCCACGGCCTTTACCGAATCACCGACACCAACAACGACGACAAGTACGACACGATCAAGGTCATCCGGGTGCTCCAAGGCAGCGGTGATCATGGGACCCACAACCTGCGCCTCTCGCCCGACGGTCAGCGCATCTACATCGTCAGCGGCAACTCCACCCTGCCCTCACTCTTCAATTCCTCCCGCGTGCCCATGCTCTGGAACGAGGACCAGCTCCTCCCCCGCATGGACGACGCAGGCATTGGCGGCCACGCCGCCGGTCGCCTCCGGCCGGGCGGCTGGACGGCCAGCATGGACAAAGACGGCAACGATTTCCGCCTGGAGACGATGGGCTACCGCAACGCCGTCGACTTCACTTTCAACAAGGACGGCGAGATGTTCGTCTACGACTCCGACCTCGAGTACGACAAGGCCCAACCTTGGTACCGTCCCACCCGGATCACCCACCACATCAGCGGCGGTGACTACGGCTGGGCGCACGGCAACGGCAAGATGCCGAAGTACTACATCGACACCATGGGCCAGGTGGCCGGCATCGGCTCCGGCTCCCCCGTCGGCTTGACGAGTGGCCAGGACAGCAAGTTCCCCGCCCGCTATCAGGACGGGCTGTACCTCGCCGACTGGTCCTACGGCAACCTCTACTTCCTGGAGCTCAACCCCGAAGGTTCCTCCTACACCGGGAAAGCCGAGCTCATGGCCAGCGGCCGGCCCTTCGCCGTGTCGGGTGTCATCGTGAACAAGGCCGACGGTTCCCTGCTCGTGCAGACCACCGGCACCGAGCTCTATCGCATCACCTACACGGGAACGGCTCCGACCACCGCCACCAAGCCGGACCCATTCTACGCCGCCGCCCGCAATCAGCGGAAGGAACTCGAGAAGTTCCACGGCCGCAAGGATGCCGGCGCGGTCGCCGCCGTCTGGCCGTCCCTGAATCATCAGGACCGCGGCATCCGTTTCGCAGCTCGCACCGCCATCGAGTGGCAGGACGTCGCCCAATGGCGCGACCGCGCCCTCAGCGAGCGCGACCCGCGCACGGCCATCGCCGCCCTCGTCGCGCTCGCCCGTGTCAGCGGCACCGATGTGGAGCACCGCGCGAACATCGGGGCTCCGGCGCCGGACAAGGCGATGCAGGCGCGGATCATCCAGGCCCTCGACCGCATCCCGCTGTCGGCGCTGGGGTATCAAGACAAGCTCGACCTCGTCCGGGCCTACTCGCTCGCGTTTACCCGCTTCGGCGAGGAGGACACTTCCAAGGCCGGCGGAAAACCCGACCAGCTCTATGGCGTTCGCGGCAAGCTGCTGCCGCCCGACGAGGCTACCCGCCAGCGCCTGATCGCCCGGTTCGACCCGCTGTTCCCCGGCGAATACCGCGAACTCAACTGGGAAGTCGGCGAGCTCCTGGCCTATCTCGAAGCCCCGAACCTTCCCACCCGCATGCTGGCGCTGATGAAGGCCCCGGTCGCGACTCCCCAGCTTTATCCCATCGAGGAATGGATCAATCCCCAGCAGCGCGTCCGCGGGACCCCCGGCACCTCGGGCGGCCTGACGAACCTGTTCCTCGCGAAGCAAGAGGATGAATGGAAATACGCCGAACTGCTCCGCACCGTTGAGACCGGCTGGACGACCGCGCAGCGCAACGAGTACCTCAAGTGGTTCCAGACCGCGGCCGCCACCCAGGAAGGCGGACGGAGCTTGCAGGCCTACCTGAGCTTCATGCACGGCAAGCAACTCCTGAAGCTTTCCGCCGCCGACAAGGCCGCCCTGGATCCCTCCGCGGCCACCCCGCCCGTCGCCGGACGCGGTGGCGCCGGTGGTGGCGGGGGCGGGCGCGCCGGGGCGGCCGCGGGCGGCCGGGCGGGCGGGGCCGCTCCCGTCGCGGTGCCGGCCGGCCGGGCCGGACAATAGAGCGCAACAAGATCATCAAAACCCAAACCCTTGATTCCATGAAATCCATCCTCTTGCGCTCCCCTGCCCTGATTGCGGCCGCGCTGGCTGCCCCGATGCTCGCATTCGGCGAGCCCACGGTCGGCGCCCCGGTCCAGGCCCATGGCGGCCAGAACGGCGCCCGGAACCGCAACCTCGACGACCTGGAACTCACCGCGCTCACCCGGGCGGAGGAGTCGTACCTGCCGCAGCTCTCGGCGCTCATCACCGCGCGCTCGGAGTTGCTCAAGGCTTCCCTGCAGGCGCCGGCCACCGTGACCGCCAAGGCGCAGGCCTTGGCCAACGCCGAGCTGGCGCTCGCCCTCAGCCGGGCGGACGCCTTCGCCAAGCTCAAGTTGCAGCTCAAGTCGTCCACCCCGGCCCGGAACGAAGCCATCATGCGCGCCCTGGGCGACGCCACCGCCAACACCGGCGGCCGCGGAGGTGCGGCGGCAGCGGCCGCACCGGCGGCGGCCCCGGGCCGAGGCAATTAGGAATCGGTCCCGTTGGCGAAGTCGCTGGATCCACAAAGTGTGCGACCGCCTGGGAGTTGAGGCGGAGCGGGCGGGCGACCAGGCCGGTAATCCGATCACCCGAGGCAGGTCGCGCCCAGGCGCTGCGCCCAGCCAGATGGATCCATCACATTTGCAACGAGAGCCGGTCGGAAGCAGGCGCAAAAAGAGCGGCCGGCGCTTGAGACGCCGCCCGCTGCCATGACGGAGGTTCAGCGGGAGCCGGGCTTGTGAGTCATCGGCTGAGAGCCCGACTCAGTGCCGCCAGTCAACGCCTCCTTAGCGTGGATCAGCGAAGCATAGCGTTCCCTTCCCCCTGCCGAAATCTCGCCTCAGGCCATCGCCAGTTCGCTTTTCCCACAAGCGACCGCCCAGCACTCGCGCAGGGCGCGGCCAAAGCGCTCGGCTTGGCCAGTGTGGTCGAGCAAGGAGCTGGCCTGCAACTCGGCGCGCAGGGCTGCGCGGATGGCGGCGAGGCGGACCGGATCGGAGGCGAGGTTCACCGCGATGGCCGCGTAGCCGGCCGCGTCGTTGGCGATCCATTCCGGGTGGCCGGCGGCGGTGAGCAGGCTCGCGCTGACCCGCGCCGCGTGGCGGTCGCCCAGCAGGGTGACCACGGGCACGCCCATCCAGAGCGCCTCGCAGGTGGTGGTCGTCCCGTGGTACGGAAAGGTGTCGAGCGCGATGTCCACCTGGCCGTAAAGCGCAAGGTGATCCTCGGTGCGCGCGGTGCGTTCCGCGAGCTCCAGCCGGTCGGGCGCAATGCCCGCCGCGGTGAAGCGCGCGAGGTAACGGTCGCGCACGAGGGCGTCGCTCAGGCCGCGGCCCTTCAGCAGCAGGCGCGAATGCGGCACGGCGCGGAGCACGCCCGCCCAGAGCTCGAGCGTGGTCGCGGAAATCTTCGCGAGGTTGTTGAAGCAGCCAAACGTGATCCCGCGGCCCGAGGCGGCCGGCAACGGCGCGACCTCCGGGGTCTTGTCGGGCGGCGCGTAACACCAGGCCGTCGGCGCGAAGCGGACGAGCTGCTCGGTGGCGAGCGTGTCCGCCTCGCCGGGCGGATCAGCGATTGCATCGGTGAAGCGCCACCCGATCGCGGGCACGCCCGTGGTGTTGGGATATCCAAGGTAACTGACCTGCACCGGCGCGGGCTGGCGCGCAAAGAGCGGGAGGCGGTTGGTGAGACCCGTATGGCCGGCGAGGTCGACCAGGATGTCGGGAGCGTCGGCGCGGATCGCCGCCTCGAGCGCAGGCGTCGGCTGGCCGACAAAATTGCGCCAGACGGCGGCCAGCGGACGCAGGCGCCGGCTCACGGCATCCTCACGGAAATGATCGTGGTAGAGGTAAAGTTCGAAGCGCGCCGGATCGAGGTGCCGCAGCAGCGGCTCAAGAAAGTAGGCGCAGGAGTGCGCCCGCAGGTCGGGCGAGAGCACCGCGACCCGCAGGCGCCGGGCGGGGTCGGGATCGCGGACCGGCGCCGGGGCCACCGGCCCGGCGAGCCGGTGACCGTAGGCCACGTGTTCGCGGAAAAGTTCGCCGGCCGATATCCCGTCGAGGTAGTTGAGCGCGAAGAGCCGGTAGCTCTGCGCCTCGTGGTGGTTCGGGCTGTGGCGCAGGAACACGTCGTAGGCCGCGATGGCCTCGGTCAGCCGGTGCGACTGCTGCAGGGCCTGGGCGCGACCGAAGTGGGCCTTGGCGTAGGCGGAATCGGCGGTGAGCGCGCGGTCATGACACGCTAGCGCGTCGCTGATCCGGCCGGCGAGGCTGAGGGTCAGGCCGAAGTTGTACCAGCTCGCGGCGCCCTTCGGATTGAGCGCCACCGCGCGCTCGTGGCAAACGATGGCGTCGGGCAGCCGGTCGGCCGCCTTGTGGCAGTAGGCGAGGTTGTCCCAGCCCTCGACGAATTCCGGATTGAGCTGCACGGCGGCGAGGAAATGCGGCCCGGCCTGGGCGGATTGGCCGGTCGCCATCAGGGCCAGCCCCAGCCGCATCGCGCACGCGGGAGAGCGCGGGTCGAGCTGGCGGGCCTTGGCGAGGAGATCGCGCGCCTCGGGGTTGCGGCCCTGCTGCAGGGCAACCAGCCCGCTGAGGTGGCAGGCGTCGAAATTGCGCGGGGCCGCGCGGAGTGCCTGCGCGTACGCGATCGCCGCCTCGTTCAGCCGGCCCGCGCGGTGATGCGCGATGGCACGCTGGAGGAGCTGCTGGAGTTGGGCGGGAGGCATGCGGCGATCGGCGACGACACGAAACGGCCAGCCGTCCTCCGAAGCCCGGGCTCCGCGGGAAAGTGTCCGATTCGCATCCCCTGCTTCGGCACATCGCCGCAAATCTTAACCGTCACTTCCTCCGGGGGGGGCTCCGCCGGGGTTTTTCCCGAATGGCGTGAAGCCCAGACCGACCTCCGGCATGGGCGTCGCCCAGAGTTCCACTTCATACGTGCAACACTGAGGGGAGAGCATGGATCGGGGCACGCGCGCCGAATCACCTCAAGTCGCTGTCTCCGCGGTCGATTGCCCGGGCGTCCTCCCTCATGCCGACCATCGAGCCACCCGCCCCGCCCGCCCGCAGCGCCCAGCCCCTGAACGAGGCCGAGATCCGCCGCCGGATCGATGCCTGCCCCAAGCTCGGCTCGCTCGAGTGCAACAACCGCGCGCTCAGCGACCTCATGAAGTCGGAGGGCAGCCTCACCTCGCAGATCGCCGAGATCATCCGGCGCGACCCGTCGCTCTCGGCCCGGCTGCTGCGGATGGTGAACTCGGTGTATTTCGGGCTCTCGGCCCGCGTGAACAACATCGAGGAGGCGGTGTTTTTCCTCGGCCTCCGCCAGATCCGCGAGCTCTCGCTTGCGACGCCGGTGATCGAGGAATTCGAGAAACTCCAGGGCGACATCGCCGTGCCGCTTCCCTGGAAGGACCTGTGGGCCCACAGCCTCGCGACCGCGATCCTCACCCGCGAAATCCTGCAGGCCGCCCCGATCGCGGTGGACGACGAGACCGACTACCTCGTCGGACTGCTCCACAATGTCGGCAAGATCGTGATGGCGGTATCCTTCCCGCTCGAGCAGCAGGAGATCCTCCGCACGCCGGCCGCCACCCCCGCCGAGATCTGCGCCCACGAGCGCCGGATCATCGGCTGGGACCACGCGGAAATCGGTGCCCACTATCTCGCCAAGCACAACCTTTCCGAGGAAATCACGCTCGCCGTGCGCCACCATTGCGCGCCTGACCAGGCCCCGCGCTGCCGACCCTTCGCGGCGGCCGTGCAGGTCGCGGATCATCTCGTGCGCTACGTCGGGATCTCCGGCGGCTTCGAGAAGATTGACCCGATCGAGAAGGACAGCTGGCTGCAGCTCGACGGCTGGCGCATCCTCTACGGGACGGACAACGCCGAGGCGAAACTTGCCCGCGCCTCGATCGAGAGCGCGCTGCAGCGCCTGCCCTCGATGCTGCGGCAGCTGCAGTAGGAGCTGGGATCGATCATAGGCCCTATAGGTCCCATAGGGCCTATAAGCCCTATAATCTCACGGCCCCGAGCGCACCGCGGAGCCGGGTGCCGGCCGCGCCGGCAGGAAGCAGTCGGCGCCGTTCTCCGACTTGGCAAACTCGGGATAGGCCTCGGCGAGCCGCGCGCGCAGGTTTTCGCGGGCGCGGGCGATGCGGCTCTTGACGGTGCCGACGTTGATCCCGAGCTCGGCGGAGATCTCGTCGTAGGAGAGCCCGCGGAGGTTGCGCAGGGAGAGGATCTCGCGCTGCGGCGCGTCGAGCCGGGCCATGGCCTGGCTGATGTGCTCGGCGAACTCGTCACGCACGGCCAGTTGCGCCGGGTCGGGATCCTCGGTCGCGATCACATCGGAGAGCGAGCCGCCGTCGTCCCCGCCAAACGCGTGCTCGAGCGGGAGCGAGTCCTGCCGCCGGCGGCGAAAAAAATACCAGTAGCGGTTGCGGGCGAGGTTGACCGTGATGCGGTGCATCCACGTGGCCAGGGACGAATCGCCGCGGAACCGGGCGAGGCCGCGGTAGGCGCGGACCAAGGCGTCCTGGGTGATTTCCTCGGCATCGGCGTGGTTACGCAGCAGGCCGATGGCGATCGAGAAAACCCGGTCGCGATAGCGGGTCACAATTTCGTTAAACGCGGATTCGTCGCCGGAGTTGAAGCGTTGGACCAGAAGGGCGTCGAAGGCGGATTCGGACATCGAATTGGGAGCGGAAGCGGCGGAAGACATGGGGGATGGGTGGGGTTGATGATTGCGAATCTGCGCCCTTTATTACCCGGATTCGTGCCAGCGGGTTAACGCCGAGCGTTAACCCATGAAGTTGAGATATTTGCTGATTTAGGTGCCCGAATCAGCTGCTCCCGGCATTGTCCGGTTCGTGCAAAGCGCAGGGTTTTCCCACAGGTTTCTTGCACGCTGCACGGCCGGCCAGCCCGCTCGCCTCCGAAAAAGCAGCGCATCGGGAAATGCGCCCCAGCGCATTTCCCCGGGCCTAGGGATGCCCATTCGCACCTAGGGGCAGGGCGTTGACGCAAACAACCGGCTGCAACATCCCTTTACCCCGCTACTTTGTTTTCCTTCACCCAACATCCTCTTAAGGCCGCGCGCCGCGCCTTCACCCTGTTCGAGACCATGCTCGCCGCAGGCGTGATGGCGACTGGCTTGGTGGGAATGATCCAAGTGGTGGTCTCGGGCTCCGAGATGCTCGACGTCGCGCGAAAGCAGACCCTGGCCACCAACATCATCCATACCCAGATCGACCTGTACCGGGCCGCCATCCCCTCCGATTGGTCAACCGTCGCCACCGGCACGACCACCATCACCCTCTCCTCAACCACGTTCAGTGCGGTCACCTCCGGCTTCACCTGCTCCCGCGTCGTCTCCAATGTGTCGACCGACGGCACGCTGAAAAAGGTGGCCTATACCGTCACCTGGACCGGGGTGACCGGCCGCAGCTACACCCGCACCGGCGTCACCTACGTCAGCAAGTACGGACTCAATGTCTCACAACAAAGGACATAAGCGGCCCTCCGCCGCCGGGGGCTTCACCTTGCTGGAGGTGATGGTCTCGACGCTGATCTTCGGCACCGTCTCGATCGCGGTGATGGGGGCGTTTCTTTTTCTCGGCACAAGCATGACCCGCATGGCATACGCGCAGCAGCTCGAGGAAAACAGCCGGCGGGCTTTCTACCTGTTCAACCAGGACGTCACCAAGGCCACCAAGGCCTCCACCACGACCGACGCGACCCTGATCCTGACCCTGCCGGCCACGACCGTGAAATACGCCTACGACTCCTCGGCCCAGACCGTGACCCGCTTCCAACCCGACACCAGCGTCACCGGCTCGATCGTGCTGAAGAACCTGACCGCCTTCGATTTCAACTACTTCAACAACGCGGGCACCACCATCACCGTGCCGCAATCGCCTTCGACGGCCTACAAACCGATCAAGGCCGTCCAGTTTTCCTTCACGGCGAGCCTCGGCTCGACGATTGCCGGCGTCGCCGGCACCTCGATTTACCGCACCTCCTCCCGCTACCAGACCGTCTCGCCGATGGTGTTCATGCGCAACACCGCGCCCAGGGACCTCCTGCCATGAGGCACGCCGGATCCCCCAGGCAGGGAATCTCCAGCACGCGCGGCTCAGCGCTGCTGGCGGTGATGTGTTTTGCCACCGTGCTGGCCCTCGCGCTGACCACGTTTCAAGCGCTCTGCCACCAGACGCTCACGACCAGCAACCGCAACGCCCAGAGCACCCACGCCATCGAATTGGCCGAGATGGGCCTGGAATGCGCCGTCTGGTCGCGGACCAACGCCGACTGGACCACCGCCGCCGGCGGCATCGCCAACTGGACCATCAGCGGCAGCACCGCGTCCCTCACCCTCTCCGGCGCAAACTACAACTTCAGCAACGGCGTCACCGGATCGGTCACGATGAGTGTGACGAACTACAACGGGACCAACACGACCAACTCCGTGGTGACCTCGACCGGCACCGTCACGCTGGCCGACGGCAGCACCGTCACCCGCATCCTGCAGGCAACCCTCGAGAAGGCCAAACCGTTCACCAACGCTCTCGCCGCGACCGCCACCACCGGCACGGTCCAGTTGCTCACGGGCGGCCAGACCATCGACAGCTACACCGTCCCGGCCAGCCCGACCATCCCCGTGACCTTCACCTACGACTATAACGCCGTGGTGACGGGATACTCGGTCTCGATGGCCAACAGTGCCACCGTCAACGGCTACGTGGCGACCCCGCCCAACGACAGTGGCGTGGTCGCCCTGACCTACACGACGGGCGCGTCCGGCTCCAAACTCAAGGGACCAAGCACCTCCGCGACCCTCAACATCGACACCACGCGGGCGAGCACCAGCCCGTACCAATCCGTGTTCGACGTCCCGAATCCTACCATCGGCACGGTCTACGCCCAGCCCGCGAATGCCACCGCCCTAGCCGCGGCCAAGGTCACTTACGGGAACAGTGCGTTTTTCGCCCTCGCCGAGCCAGCAACCAGCACCGACGTCTATCTCGGCGAAACCGGAAGCACCACCTACTATCGCGCCACCCTCGGCGCCACCTCCTCCAGCTACTATTACCTCAACAACAACAACGGCCGGCTGATCATCGACGGCACGAGCGTGGTCATCGTCATTCCCGGGTATTTTTATATCAACACGAACGGCTCGATCATCGTGCGGAATGGCGGTTCGCTGCGAATCCTGCTCCAGGGCGGCGGCTCCATCTACTACGCGGGAATCGACAACCAGACCAAGCGGCCGAAGAACCTCTCCATCATCGGCACCGGCACCACGACCGTGGGCTACACCCTCTGGGTCTGGTCCTACTCCAAGTTTTACGGCACCATTTACGCCCCCCGGCACGCGGTCAGGATCTGGGGTTACAACTCCACCTCGGAATTCTTCGGCTCGATCGTCGCCAGCAGCGTCATCATCGACCCCTACAGCTCGACGGCCCTGAAAATCCACTACGACAAGGATCTCTCGGCCGAGATCGTCCCCGATGTGTCGACGCCTTACGTGATCCGGAACGGCACGCTGATGGAGACCAACAGCGCCGGGACCGAGCTCTGACCACCCGGACCGGGTCCCGGCCCCTAGCCGGATTCCCGGGACAGGCCTGCTTCCGCCTTGCCCGCCGGACCGGCGATCCGCTGACTGGGAAGGTAAACCTCAATGTTTAAGCGGAAAGACCGGCATAACGTCCTGATCGGACTCAACGAGCACAGCGTGAAGCTGGCCCGGCTGCTGCAGTTGGAAGGCCAGCCCCTCGGGGTGGACCGGTTCACGGAAGTCCGGGCCAACGACGAGGAGGCGGTCGCGGGCTGGATCCGCTCCAATTTCCCGGAGCAGATCAGCGGCCTCCTGCCGACCTACGCGACCTTCTATCCGGGCGACCGCCTGCTCATGCGCGAGGTCGTCAACACCCGCCGCCTGCTCGAGCCCGCCTACCTCCCGGGCCTGGTCCAGGAACAGGCCAAGATCTCCTCCGCCAAGGAGTGGCAGTGCGGGCTGGTCAGCTCGACCGACGGCAGCCCCCTCACCCCCGAAAGCACGCAGCGCTCCGGCCTGATCGTCGGCGTGCCGTGGACCGCCGTGCGCGATCTGCAGCAGAAGCTGAAGCGGTGGGGCCTGCGCCCGCGCCGCCTCGAGCTGGGCACCCTGACGATGCTGGGCGGGATCAGCCGCCACATGGGCACGATCGCCTACGGGCATTCCGTCGCCGCCTGCGAGATCGGCCAGTCCCAGACCCGCCTCTACCTCATCGGCAAGGACGGCGTCCACACGCCCCCCGCCCTGCCCCACGGCCTGCTCTCCGTCATGGAGGCGGCCATGAAGGAGCTCGGCGCCCCCTCCGTCGAGGCCGCCCTGAAACAACTCGAGGAACAACCCGAGGCGCTCCTCGCCCACAGCCGCCGGCTGGTCCGTATGCTGTCGCGGCACCTGCGCCCGGCGATCGACTACTTCGAGATGCAGACCGGCCAGCGCATCGGCTCGCTTTTCTGCGCCCACCTCCCCAGCCGGCTGCACTGGCTCGAAACCGCGCTGTGCAGCGCGGTCGACCTCGAACCCTTCCCCCTCGACCTGCCTTCCTGGCTGGCCTCGGCCGGGCTGGAGTTCGAGGCGGCGCCCACCACCGTCCCGGCGGCCGACTGGCTGCAGCTGCTCGGCGTCGTCGCCCAACTCGCCCCCACCACGGCCTCCGCCCCGGCGGCTCCGGCGCCCGCGCCTGCACCCGCAGCCGCGACGGCGCCCGCCGGCACCAATCCGCCCACCCCTCCCCATGGCCCGGAATCGTGACCCGCTGGCGCTGAGCCCGAACTGGCACCTCGATCTCCGCCTGGAGGCCGAGCTGCCGGAGGACAACGTCGTGCGCACGCGCTTCGTGGTCGGCGCCATCTTCGGCACCGTCGCGCTCATGTCCCTCCTGCTGCTGGCCTGGATCGGCTACACCCGCGCCACCCTGCGGTCGGATATCGTCGAGATGACCCGCATCGCGGAGGAGGGCAAGGCGAGCAAGCGCGAGGTCGAGCTGATGCAGTCCGAATTCGAGGCGGGCGCCCTGAAAATCGACCACGCGGCCAAGATCCTCAAGACCCGCCTGCTCTTCTCGGAGTTTGTCGCGAACATCGCCCTTTCGCTCCCGCCCACGGTCATGATTGACCAGATCCAGCTGACCGAGGACGGCCTTTCCCTGACTGGGCAGGTGGCCTCCAACATGGAATTCACGCGTTACATCACCGCGCTGAAGCAAAACCAGAAGTTTACCGGCGTCTTCGCCGAGATCAAACAGAAGAGCTTTGGGTCCTCCCGCAGCGGGACGACGTTCGTCTTCGACATTACCTTCCGGCTCAAGCCCAGCCCATGAACCCTGAGAAACTCAAGGAGCTCCTCGCCCTGCTCCGGCGCCATCTCTTCTCCGTGATCAGCACGGCCGTGGCGCTGGGCGCGCTGGTGCTGTCCGGCTTCTGGTGGCTGGGGATCCAGGACCTGAGCGACGAGCATGCGCTCAAGACCAAGCAGAACCTGGCCATGATCAACCTGCTCAAGACCGGGCCCGTGCTGAAGACCGAGCTGGCCGCGGTCAAGGAGTTCACCCAGCGCCTCGAGGCCAACCTCACCGTCGAGGACGACCTCAGCGACAACGACGACTATTTCCGCCGGATGGCGGCCCGCGCCCGGGTGCGCTTGGAGGACTTCCAGCAGATGAGTTCCCCCCCGCTCGAGGAGGGCGCGCTCTTCCGGAGGGTTCCTTTCACCGTGCGGGTGACCGGCACCTATGCCCAGGTGCAAACGTTCCTGCACGCCATCGAGACCGGCCCCCGGCTTGCCAACCTCACCGCCTTCGGCATGGTCCGGCGCAACCCGACCAGCACGGATGCCGCGCTTGACCTCGGCCTGGAACTGATCGGCAAGAAATGAAGCCCGGCCCTGTCATTGTTGTCCTCGCCCTCGCCGCCGGCCTCGGCGCTGCCGCCCCGACCCCGAAAGGTGTCGCCCCGGCCCCGGGCGCCTCGTCGCTCGCCGCGCTGCCGCCCTCGCCGCTGGCGACGAAGATGAAGCAGATCCACACCACCCTTGAGGAAGTCTTCAAGGCCCGGGACCCGAGCAGCCCCCTGCCCGACCTGCGCCAGAATCCCTTCCGCTTCCCGGGCGTCCCGGTCGCTTCGGCCCAGGGCCAGGCTGGCACCACGGGCGGCCGGGCCGCCCAGCCGCCCGAGGGCGAGGCCGCGCGCCTCCGCCGGCTCGCCAGCTCCCTCTCCTTCGGCCTCGTTGAGAGCCGCGGCCAACAACTGGTCAGCGTCGGCTCCTCCTCGTACCGGGAAGGCGAAATGCTCCGCGTGACCGACCCGGTCACCAGTGCCCAAGTCCTCCTGCGCATCCGCAAGATCGACGGCAAGAACGTGACTTTCGGCCTGGGCAGCTCCGAGTTCACAGTCGCGAAGTAGGGCCGGCGCTTGCGCAGGGCCGGCTCGGGACCCGACCGACTGTAGGAGCCTGCTTGCAGGCGATTCCGGCTTGTCGATCGCCAAGCATCGCCTGCAAGCA
>CAMDOO010000011.1 GCA_945903545.1 Opitutus sp. GAS368
CGATCCCGGCTGAGGCACCGCCTCAGCCCTACCCCCAAGCGCCAGTCCCATCTCCAACCCACCCACCCAACATGAGTACCCGAAACCAACCTCCCTTCCGCGCCGACCACGTCGGCAGTTTTCTTCGTCCCCTGCCTCTCCTGCAGGCCCGGGACCAGTTCCGCGCCGGCACGATCACCGCCGGCCAGCTGCGGGCGGTCGAGGACACCGTGATCCGCGAGGTCGTGCGGATGCAGGAGGAAATCGGCCTGCAGGGCATCACCGACGGCGAATTCCGCCGGACGTACTTCCACATCGACTTCCTCGAGCAGCTCGAGGGGGTCGAGGCCCGCGGCGGACTCACCGCGCATTTCCACCGCAAAGACGGCGGGGACCTCGAGTACGCCCCGCCGGTCCTGCATGTCACCGGCTGCGTCTGCCACAAGAACCCAATCCAGCTGCGCGATTTCCAATTCCTGAAATCGGTCACGACCCGCACGCCCAAGGTCACCATCCCGTCGCCCACGATGCTGCACTTCCGGGGCGGGCGTGCGGCAATCAGCCAGGAGGCGTATCCTGACCTCGAACGTTTCTACGCCGACGTGGCCGCCGCCTACAGCGCGGAGCTGAAGAGCCTGGCCGCGGCCGGCTGCATGTACGTCCAGATGGACGACACGAATCTCGCCTACCTCTGCGACCCGAAGATGCGGGAGGGGGCGCGCCAGCGGGGCGACGATCCCGACGCACTGCCGCGGCTCTACGCGCGGCTGATCAACGCGGCGATCGCCGACCGCCCCGCGGGCATGACGATCTGCACGCACCTCTGCCGGGGAAACTTCAAGAGTTCCTGGGCGGCGGAAGGCGGCTACGAGCCCGTGGCGGAAGTGCTGTTCAATGAACTGAAGGTGGATGGTTATTTCCTGGAGTACGACGATGCGCGGGCGGGGGACTTTACCCCGCTGCGCTTTGTCCCGCGGAACAAGATCGTGGTCCTCGGCCTCGTCACGACCAAGGTCGGCACGCTGGAGACGAAGGACGACCTCAAGCGGCGGATCGACGAGGCGGCGCGGCACATGCCGCTGGACCAGATGTGCCTCTCCCCCCAATGCGGCTTCTCGAGCACGGTCCATGGCAACGACATCGCCCGCGAATCGCAGATCGCCAAGCTCAAGCTCGTGGTGGAAACGGCCCGCGAGGTGTGGGGCGGGGTCTGAGGCGGACTCATGCAGTTGGCCCGCGAATGAACGCGAATCCACGCGAATGAGAACCGGAAGCCCCAACCGGATCGATTCCACGGAAAAAGGAGGTCATTTTGGTTTGGACTACCCGAATGTCTTCCTCAGGTATTCGTGCCCGTTGGCGTGAATTCGCGGGCCCAAATGCATGGTTCCGGCTGGGGAGGCTGCGCACCAATTTCAAAACCCATGAATACCCGAACCCTGGCCTCCGCCTTGCTGCTCCTGACGCTGTCCCCGTTCCTCCTGCAAGGGCAGACCTCTCCGGTCGCCCCCACGGCTCCCGCCGCGCCGAAACTCGAGCTGGCCTTTGAGGCCCACGTCGAGGTCGGCAAACCCGACGAGGTTGGGCCCGTGGCTGGCGGCACGCGCCGCTTGATCCCGATCCTCGGTGGCACCTTCAGCGGACCGGGCCTGAAGGGGAAGATCCTGCCCGGTGGATCCGACCACCAGTTGCTGCAGCCCGACGGCTTCACGCAGCTCGAGGCGCGGTATTTCCTCCAAACCGACGAGGGCGAGAAGATCTACGTGACCAACCGGGGAGTGCGCTACGGCGCGCCCGAGGTGCTGGCGCGCCTGAATGCGGGTGAACGAGTCGATCCCAGCCTGATCTATTTTCGTTCCGCCGCGACCTTCGAGACCGCCACGCCCCGGCTCCAGTGGATGACGCGGGCGATCTTCGTCTGCGTCGGCGAACGCTACCCGACGGAAGTTGTGCTCCGCTTTTACCGCGTACTTTGAGGCGGGGCGGGCCCACCGGTCCCGTTTAGTGCGCGGCGTTCCCCCAGGGAAAGGCAGGAACCGGCCTCAGGGTAGCATGGGACATGACTTCAACGGGTCGAAGTCAAGAGGGATTGCGTGAGCATCAGCGCATCCAAGGCCACGGCTCCTTCACCCTGCGGGTGGACGAGCACGGGATTGAGATCGATTTCAGCGATCGACGGCTCGGAAAGCATGAGGCGTCCGAGCCGGGAAATGATTTCCGCGACCGCACCGACGTCGAGGGCGGGTGAACCGCGGAAGGCGTGCAGTAGCGGCGCCTGCTTGAGCCGGTTCAGCTCGGCGATGATCGCGGGGGGCGCGAGATCGGGGGGCAGCAGGCGTACATCTTGCAGGATCTCCGCCGCGACACCGCCGAAGCCGGCGAGGATCACCGGGCCCCATTCGGGATCGTTGCGCGCGCCGATGATGAGCTCGACGCCGCGCCGGCCCATCGCCTCGACGAGGACACCTTCGAGGACGAGCCCGGGACGGTGCTGGGCCAGGTTGGCGTGGAGCCGGTTCCAGCCCGCCGACAGCGCGGACGCATCGGCCAGACCGATGATGACTCCGCCGGCATCGCTCTTGTGACTGAGCTCGGCGGACTGCGCCTTGAGCACGACCGGAAAGCCGATTTCCGCCGCGGCCGTTTGCGCGGTCTCGACGCTGGTCACGAAACGGCCGCGGGGAAAGGGGATGCCCAAACGACCGAGAATTTCCTTGGCCCGGTATTCGGGGATCACGCCGACGGCCGGGGGCAGGCCGTCGGCCCGGAGCGGGGCGGGCGTCATCAACGGGGGGCGAGCCGCCCATTCGCCGGTCCGCGCGAGCGCCCGGAAGGCGCGTTCGGGGGAAGGGAAGTAAGGCACGCCCAGCGCCCGCAGCTCGTCAATGTACTCGGACGGAACCACCGCACCCTCGTCGAGCCCGGCGAAGATGACCGGCTTGGCCGGCTTCCGCTCGCGGAGGGCGGCGAGCAAGGGGGGGAACTTCAGGGCGGCGGTCGTGCGGTCGGTCTGGATGATGCCGAGCACGATCGAGCCGAAACAAACATCGTCCAGCAGGGGCGCCAGAGTCCGCCGGTAAAGGTCGGGGTCGACCAGCGGTTGGGCGGTGAGATCGAGCGGGTTGCTGACGGGGATGAAGTCAGGCATCGCCGCCCGCAGGCGCGCGGAGCACTCCCCGGCGGGTGCCGGCAGCGCCAGGCCGATGGACTCGCACAGGTCGAGGGTGAGGGCCTTGAAGGCGCCGGAATCGGTCAGCACCGCGGCGCCGCCTCCCGCCAGCGCCGGGCAGCGCAGCGCGAGGTCGAGGACATCGCCGAACTCCTCAAGACCGGACGCGAGCAGCACCCCGGCGTGCTCGACCTTCGTGCGCATGACCTCGAAGTCACCGGCCATGGCGCCGGTGTGCGTGGTGGCAGAAGCCCGGGCGGCTTGGGAACGGCCCGGATGGAGCAGGACGATCCGCTTGCCGGCGGCCCGCGCCCGGCGGGCGGCGGCGAGGAAACGGCGGGGCTGGCGGAATTGCTCCACGATCAGCGCGATGACCCGGGTGGCGGGATCGTCCACAAGGTACTCGGTGAAGTCCTCCACGCCGGTCGCCGCCTCGTTGCCGGTCGAGATCGAGAACGAAAGGCCGAGGCCGCGGGCGAGCAGGTTGATCTCCAGCACCGCGGCCATGGCACCGCTTTGCGAGATGATGCCGATGCCGGGCCGGTCGCCGAGTTTCTCGGCCGGCATCTCGATGAAGGTGAGCGGCACGCCGTCAACGAAGTTGACGAAGCCGAGGCAGTTCGGCCCCTCCAGGACAAAACCATGTTCCCGGGAGAGGCGGGCGAGCTCGCGCTGCTCGGCGAGGCCCGCCTCGCCTCCCTCGGCGAATCCGGCCGAGAAGACGATGATCGCGCCGACCTGGCGCGCGGCGAGCTCCCGGGCGGTCGCGAGCACCGCGGCGCGCGGGATGGCCAGCACCGCGACGTCGATGCCCGGGGGAAGTTCACTGACCGAGCCGCAGCATTTGCGCCCGCCGATCTCGGCGCGCTTGGGGTTGACGAGATGGATTTCTCCCCCGTAACCGGCGCGTTCCAGATTGGAGAGCACCGAGGCACCGAGGGCGCCCGGGGTGGCCGAGGCCCCGACGATGGCAATCGAGCGGGGCCGGAGCAGGCGGTTGAGGGATGGGGTGGTCATGGATGAGCCTAAACCAGAACGATTCAGTTGGGCCCGCGAATTACGCAAATGAACGCGAATTACTCAGGAGAACCGGCCTTGGCGGCACTTTCGAACGCTGCCAATTTTTTGTGGGGTGTCTCATTTGGCCGGAAAAATGATGGCTTTCATTCGTGCTCATTCGCGCAATTCGCGGGCCAACGCATGAGTCGGCTAAGACTGAAACTTGGACCAGGCTTCACCCACCCGGCCCTGGCGCACTTCCGGGCTGCCCATGAACTCGGCCGAGAGCTGCGCCTGGATCTCGAGTGCCTCGGCGAGCGTGGCGCCGCAGGAAGCCTCGACCGTGCGCAGGATCGCCCGCCGTGCGACCTCGGTGGCCGGGGCGGCGGCCCGGAGCGCGGGCAGGGCGCGGGTGACTCCCTCGAGCTTGCGTTCGTTGAAAGGCCGCTTGGTGACGGATGTTTCTCCCTGCGCGATCTGCCAGCAGGTCTTGAGCGCGTCCGTCATCGGGCCGGCGAAGTCGACCAGCCAACCGGTGCCGTCCTTCGCCTTGATTGATTTCCCCTCCAGCAGAAGCTCGAGCAGCTTGGACCAGAGCGCCGGCGGCGTTTTCCGGAAGACCCAGTGGCAGCCCTCCATGCCGGGGACCACGGGCAAGGTGACCTCCGGCATGCCGAGGTCGCAGCTGTCGAGCGCCACCACGTAATGGCAGTGCTCCAGCAGCTCGAGCATGCCGCCGAGGCAGCGTTTGCCGTTGATGAAGGCGACGGAAGTGCCGAACTCGGCGTGGAACCGGCGGGCGGTGAGGGACCAGGTGCGGCTGATGGCGATACCCTGGGCGGGATCCTCGAGCGCCGGATAAAAGTTGGTGGTGTCGGCTCCTACCAACTGCCCGGCGAGATGGAAATCGCCCGTCAAGATCACGCGGTCGATTTTTTGCCCCTTGAGCCAGTCAATGGCGCGGTTGAGCTCGGCGTTCACCTCATGGCTGTAACTTTCACGGCCGAGGGTGATGACGCCGACGCGGCCATCGTGCTCGGCATTGACGTAGAGCTGCTGCCACTCGGCTCCGCCCAGCTGCTCGAGCACCTCCGGGTGCCACGGGCTTTTCGCGGCGGCGGGATGGAGGCGGTGGTAAGCTTCGACGGTCCGGATGACATTCTCCTCGCCGGCCTGGCGCATCAGGAGCGGGAGACCGCCGGTGAACTGGGCGCAGATCTCGCCGATCGCGTTCATCTGGGCGAGCTGCGCGCGCTTTTCATGAACCATCAGCGCGGTCATCTGGAAGAGCGGGCCGAGGATCCAAGTGCGGAGGTTCTCTTCGCCGGCGGCATCGAGCGTCCAGTTGACCATCGGGCGAAGATGGGCGGGCGGGTACCAGTCCTGGCCGCTTTCCTTTCGCGCCGCCATGGTGGCGGTGGGGGTGAAGAGGTCGCCGTAGTTTTGCCCCAGATGCTCGAGGCACGACCAGGTCAGGAAATTCGAACCCTTGGCGCCGATGACGTCGTGGGCGCGGAAGGGATTGGGCCCGACGACCCGGCGGAGGAACTTGTCGATCTTCCAGAACGGCATGTTCGTCGCCTCGTGGTAGCGGATGCCGGCCTGCGTGAGGCCGGTGAACAGCACGTCGAGGACGAAGGACCAGTGGTCGCCGACCATCATCGGGACCAGGCCGAGCGACCAATAGAGCTGCGTGATGGCCGAGGGCTGCCCCTCGACGACCTCCCAGACCTTGTTGATCTCGTGCGGAAATGCGGGATGCGTGATGCTGACGCCGAGTTCGCGTGAAGGGAAACCGGAGGTCACCGAGCGGATCTCGATCTCCGGGAACGACGAGCGGAAGAGCCGGTAGTGCGCGCGCTTCAGCTCGAGGACCTCGGGAATCGCCTCCAGCAGGAAGCGCGGTTGAAAAGCCGCAAGCTGAGGCGGCAGGCGCGTGCCGTCGTACGTGAGCTGGGTCACGTTGCCCATGATCCGGGCCGCCTGCTCCGCACCGAACGTCTTCACGAGCCCGGGATATTGTTTCGCCAGTCCCGAAGGCCCGCCGGGAAAATCCAGTGCCACCACCGGGACGCCGTAGGGTTCGAGACGGGAACCGAGCTGCATGGTCTTGCCGGCTCCGACGATGCCGTTGGCGCCCGAGATCACGAGCGCACCGCGCTGGCCGGTCGGGCCGAAGACGCGGTCCACCAGGTCCGCTGTCGTCACGGGTAGCGCGCCGCGCGCAAAGATATCCAGGACGGAACCGAGTCCGAGCGTTTCGAGAGTGGGCTGTCGCAGCTGTTGTTTCATGCCGTAAATTCCGGGGTCAGCTCACCTTGAACAGGGCGGCGACGCCGATGTCGCCCGCCGCGCAGCCCATTACGAGGGCATAACCGCCGCCGCGTTCGACGGTTTCCTCGAGGGCCTCGATCACGATGCGGGTCATGGTGGGCGCCTGCGGATGGCCCCAGACGAGTGAGGAGCCGGTGCGGTTCATCTTCTTCCAGTCGTAGCCGTGGACTTTCGCAAAGACCGCGTCGTTGACCGCGAAAGGATTGTGGCTCTTCACCGCGACTATCTGGTCGAGGGCGAGCCCGGTGTCCTGCAGCAGTTTTGCCACTGCCAGGGTCGGGGCCTCGGGCATCAATCCGGGGCCGGAGCGGACGTAAGCCTTCGCCATGAGCTGAATGTCGATCTCGGGCCGGCGGCTGAGCTCGCGCGCGCGTTCGGGGGTGGCGACCAGCAGGGTGGCGAGTCCGTCGGACGGATGGGTCTGACCCCCGGCGGTGACGCAGGGCGCGAGTTCGGGCAGACCGCGCAGCGTGTCGAGGGTGACTGGCTTGACGCCCGTGTCCGCGTCGATGCGACCCTGGACCTTGCCCTTGGGATTGAGTACCTCGAGGGGGACGGCGAAACGGTCGAGGAAGCCGGATTGCTTTGCCGCAAAATACTGCTCGTAGCGGCAAGCCGTGAGCTCATCGACCTCCCGGCGGTCCAGCCGGTACTTGCGCGCGGTGTTGCCGGCGGTGGCGAGGGTCGCGAAACCGGACCCCGGGTCGAAGCCGAAGTTGTCCCATACGTCATTGAGCGCGAGGGTCCGCGCCGGCGACCGCCGCTCCGGAAAGATCCCGACGCTCGAATCGCTGGTGCGGTCGAAGGTGAGCACGCCGACCACGCCGGAGCCACCGCTCTGCACCTCCATCGCGCCCTGCACCACGGCGAGCAGACCGGTCGCGCACGCCTGCTCCACGTGGCAGCCGGGCACGCGGTGGCCCAGGACGGCAGACAGCAGCGGGGCATTCGAGAATTTCCAACGCCACGGAATGGTGGAGCCGGCAACGAGGTAATCGATCGCCCGGACGGGAACCTGCCGCAGTCCCATGATCCGGGCCATGGACTCCGCGGCGAACTGGCCGATGTTCACCTCGGCCATGGCGGAGGACTGCCACGCCGGAAAATAGCTGGTGCCCCAGGTGCCGTAGGGAATGCGGGCGCGGGGGAAAGGGGAGTCGGGAACCTTCATCGGGGTGCGGGAGCCGGCGGGATTAACCCGGTCGGCGTGATTGCTTATGAGTCATAAGTATATGGCCGCGGCGCCGTCAAACCCGAACTCCCGCGCGGCGGCGTCCGAAATGACTGTTGCCAAGTGTTTTTTTCTATAACCAATTTTCCCGTTCCGCGACGCCCGCGGCTGCACCCCGACCCTCAGCCCCGCGGCGCCCCGGCCTATCCGGTCCCGGCACGCCCGGGTAAATTGTCTCCCAGAAAATCCCCCCCCGCATGAAAACCCATTGCCTTCCCCTGTGTGCGCGCCGGTCCTCCCGGCGTCTTGCCCTCATCGCAATCCCCGTGTCCCTCCTGCTCGGTGCGCTTCCGACACTGCGGGCGGCCGCGGCTGCCCCGATTCCAACCGCGGGCTCCCGGCTCCCGGTCCCGGCCAGCAAGGTCATCACCGTCGCGGACGTCACGGCCGAGAAGGTCGGCGCCAGCATCCCCGTGTCTGCCATTGGCGAGCCGGTCAGCGGCGTGACGCTGTCGGCCCCGCAGTGGGTGGAGGCCACGGGGAGTGCCGGGGCATATGCGATCATTGAAGGATCGATGGCACCCGTGGATCCCACGGGAAAACGGATCAACTTCCGGGTCGTGCTGCCTGCGTCGTGGTCCCGGCGGGCCTCCCAGCTGGGCGGCGGTGGCAACAACGGCGTCATTCCCAATCTCACCGCCGGCAACTACCTTGCCCAAGGCATCGCCACCTACGGCAGCGACTCCGGCCACCAGGCCGCGGGGCGCGGCGGCGCGGGCGGCCGGGGGCGGGGCGGTCCCGCCGCACCCGGGGCTGCCCCGGGCAATGCCGGTCCGGGTGGCCCGGGTGCTCCCAACGCTCCGTCAGCCCCGGCCAATGTGGCCGGCGGACCCGCCGCGGGCCCCGCCCCGGCCGGGCGCGGCGCTGGTGGCGGTGCCCCCGCGACGGAGGACTGGGCGCTCAACGAGGAGGCCATCCGCAACCTCGGCTACATGCAGATGAAGAAGACCCATGACGCGGCCATGGTCATCATGGAGCGCGTCTATGGCGCGCGGCCGGTCTTCAACTACTATGTCGGCACCTCGCAAGGCGGCCGTGAGGCCCTGACCGTCGCCCAGCGCTACCCGGCCGACTACGACGGGATCATCGCGAACGTGCCGATCGTGAATTTCTCCTCGCTCATGCTGGCACCCGAGTGGATCCGGATCCAGGAGAAGCCCCTCGCAAACTGGGTCACCCAGGCGAAGGTCAACGCCATCCGCGGCGAATTCATTCGCCAGGCCGACAAGCTGGACGGCCTCGCCGACGGCGTGATCAACAACTACATGGCTGCGCGGAAGCTCTTCGACCTGTCGCAGGGCGACCCGAACCGCAACCCGTGGGCCGCGCTCCGGGCCCCGAACAGCGTCGATCCCGATCCGGCCGACACATCAGCCAACGCGAAGCTCACCGACGGCCAGATCTCGACGCTGAAGATGGTCTACAGTCGCTACAAATTCGCCACCCCGCTGGCCAACGGCGTCACCAGTTTCGGCATGTGGGTGCCCAACACCGATCCTTCCGGCAGCGGCCTGATCCTCCCGACCCGCTATCGCGGCCAGGAAAGCGCGGCCGAAGACGCCCCGATGCACACCCATCTCGGTGTGGCTGGCGTGACCGGCATGCTGATGCAGAACCTCGCGGCCAACCCGCTCGATTATACCGAGGGCGGCGCGTTGAACAGGCGTCGTGAGCAGATCTCGCAGTGGCTGGATTCAACCCATCCCGACCTCTCCGCCTTCTACCGCCGCGGCGGCAAGATGATCGTTACCATCGGGACCAACGACACCCTGGCCTCGCCGGGTGCGCAGCTCGACTACTACCAGTCGGTCCTCGACAAGATGGGCCGAGAAACGGTCGATGCGTTCGCGCGCTTCTTTGTCATCCCGCAGGCGAACCACGGCCTGGGTGGCAACAGTTACGGGACCAACGGCGACGGTCAGGCCGTGACCCCGTTCCCGATCCCGAACACCTACGACCGTTTTGCATACCTGACCGCGTGGGTGGAGCGCAACGAGCCGCCGGCGAAGACGCTGGTGGTTACCGCGGGTGGTCGCAGCATGCCACTCGTGTCCTACCCGAACTACGCGAAGTACCTCGGGGGCCCGGTGGACCAGGCCTCTTCGTACGAAAGCACGGCGCCCTGACCCAGGCATGAAGGTCATCATCATCGGGGCCGGTCCGGGCGGCCTGACCGCCGCCCTGCATCTCCATCGGCTGGGCGTCGAGGTCAGCGTCCATGAGTCGGTCCGGCCGATCAAGCCGCTCGGGGTCGGCATCAACCTGCTGCCGCACGCCGTCCGCGAGCTGACGATCCTCGGGCTCGATCCCGCGCTGGCCGCGGCCTCGATTGCGACCGGCGAGCTGGCCTACTACAACAAGACCGGCTCGCTCATCTGGCGCGAGCCGCGCGGCCGCGCCGCCGGCTACCACTGGCCGCAATACTCGATCCACCGCGGCCGTCTGCAGATGCTGTTGTACGACACTGCGGTCGAGCGCCTCGGGCGCGGGCAGGTGCACCCGGGGCACCACTTGGCCGGATTCGAGCAGGATGCGGCCGGCGTAACGGCCCGCTTCACCGATCGCACGACGGGCGAGCCCGTGGGGGAGGAGCGCGGCGACGTCCTCATTGGCGCCGACGGCATCCACTCCGTCGTGCGGCGCGCGTTCTATCCCAGCGAGGCCACCCCGCCTTTCGGGGGCCGCATCCTCTGGCGCGGCATCACCGAGGGCCCCCCTTTTCTCTCGGGGAAGACGATGATCATGGCCGGCCACCCCGATGTGAAGTTCGTGGCATACCCAATCTGCCCCGACATGGCGGCGAGCGGCCGGGCGCTGATCAACTGGATCGCCGAGCTGCAGGTGGGGGGCGGCAAGGCGCCGATTCCGCGTGACTGGAACCGCCTCGCCGACCGGGCGCATTTCGCGCCGGCGTTCGCGGGCATGAAATTCGACTGGCTCGACGCGCCGGCCCTGATCGCCGGGGCCCCGGAGGTGTACGAGTTCCCGCTCATTGACCGCGATCCCGTGCCGCGCTGGACCTTTGACCGCGTGACCTTGCTCGGTGACGCCGCCCATCCCATGTTTCCCATCGGGTCCAACGGCGCCTCGCAGGCGATCCTCGACGCCGCTGCCCTCGCCGACGCGCTGGCGGGGAACCCCGACCCGCTCGCCGCCCTGCGCACCTACGAGGAACGCCGGCTGGCGCCGACCTCGCAGCTCGTGCTCAACAACCGCCGCCACGGCCCGGAGATCGTGATGCAGCTGGCCGAGGAGCGCGCCCCGCAGGGGTTCAAGAATGTATCGGAGGTCTTCGCGCCCGGCGAACTCGCGGACATCGCTCAGAAATACAAGGTCGCCGCGGGCTTCGACCGCGACCGACTCAATGCCTTGGGGCAGGGCCCGGAGCCGGCGTGACCATGCCGGACTTTTCTGTAGCTGGCCTCGTTGAGGCCGGCACCGGGGTCAACGACCCCGGCTACAGAATCGAATACTTCGCCAAAACGTTCCATCCGTATGAAGTCCACTCCTCATCCGCCCATCTCTCCGGAACCCGGCTTTCCGCCGGGCTGGGAAGTGGAGCTGGCCGCGCGCGACGACGAGCGCCTCGCCGCGATGCTGGCGGGCGATGCTGCCCGTCTTGAGGCGGTTTATTCCTCTGACCTGCGTTTTGGGCACTCGATCGGGCGGGTGGACACCCGCGCGGAACTCGTCCGGGTCCACGCCGAACGGAGCCTGGTGTGGTCGGCGTTTGAGTATCCCGAGCGCCGCTTCCGACCGGTTGGGCATGGCTTGGCGCTGATGGAAGGCCGCCTGCTCGCGCGCGGCAATGACCTCGGGGTTGTGCTCAACCTCGATCTCGTCTTCCTTGCCGTCTGGCGGCTCGAACCCGGTGGCTGGAAAATGCTCGCCTGGCAGTCGACCAACCGCAACCGGCCCGACGTGTAAGATATTTCAATTCGCGCTCCCGATGAGTCCAATGCCTGTTTTTGTAGGAGCCTGCTTGCAGGCGACTTCACGGCCTGTCGACGGGCAGCGTCCCTGATCGCCTGCAAGCAGGCTCCTACATGAAAATCGATCAACCGCACCTAGGACGCGGACTCCACCCATTATGATCCTGCCCAAGTCGAACCGCCTGACGGAAACCCAGCTCGCCGAGGTGAACGCCATCGTCGCCGAGTTCGGCTGCAGCCTGCAGCCGATCATCGGCGCCGTGCGCACCATCTATGCGATCGTGGGGGACGAACGCGACGAGCTGATGATCAACCGGCTGGAGGGCCTCGACTACATCGAGCGCATCGACCGGATCCAGTCGCCCTTCAAGTTGATGGACCGACGGTCGGACCTCGCGAGCCACCGCATCCGGATCGGCGGGGTGACGCTGGGCGAGGAACTGCTGGTCATCGCCGGCCAGTGCACGATCGACCCGAAGAACCCGAATTATTTCTACGAGACGGCGGCGGCGATGAAAGAGGCGGGCGCCCAAGTGATCCGCGGCGGCGTGTGGAAACCGCGCACCAACCCGTACAGCTTCCAGGGCGACACCAAGTCGCTCGACATCCTGATGGAGGCGCACCGGCGCACCGGCCTGCCGGTGGACGCGGAGGTGATGGACGAGCGCCAGCTCGCCGACGCCCTCGCGGCCGGCGTGCACATGCTGCAGGTCGGCGCGCGCAACGCCCTGAACTATTCGCTCCTCAGTGCGATCGGCCGGGCCGTTGCGCAGCGTCCCGGCGTCGTGGTCCTGCTCAAGCGCAGCCTGCACATGGGCCCGCTGAGCGAGTTCATCTCGGCCGCCGAGTACATCGCCTCCTTCGGCAACCCCAATGTCATCCTCTGCCCGCGCGGGACCTCTCCGGCGCCGGACGGCTACCGCAATCATCCCGACGAGTGCATCACACCCCTCCTGAAGGAGAAGACCTGGGCGCCGGTGGTGGTCGATCCCTCGCACTCGGTGGGCAAGGCCGTCTACGTCCCGGCCTGCGCCCTCGCCGCCGTGGCCTACGGGGCGGACGGCCTCTGCATCGAGGCGCACGTCAGCCCGAGCCACGGCATCGGCGACGATCCGAAGCAGGCCCTGACGCCGGCGGTGCTGAAGGAAACCATCCGTCAGGCGCGCGCCCTGTGGCAGTTGCGGCGGCCGGTGCTGAAGTGAAAGTGAAAAGGAAAGTGAGTGACGAGTGAGGGTGAAAGTGCGGGCCCGTTCAGGACTTTTCTGCTCCGTCACTTTCATTTTTCCTCTCACCCACATTCCTCTTTCACTCTCACTCCATCTACCCGCCCAGATAGGTCGCGCGCAGTCGCGGGTCGCGGCGGAGATCCGCGCTCGGGCCCTCCATCGCCACGTGGCCGCTCTCGAGGACGTAGGCCGTGCAGGAGATTTCGAGGGCGAGGCGGGCGTTCTGCTCGACGAGCAGGATGGGCAGGCCGCGGTCGCGGCTGATCTCGACGATCTTGGCGAAGATCGTCGTCACGAGCCGCGGGGCGATGCCGAGCGAGGGCTCGTCGAGCATGAGGAACTTTGGCTCGCCCATCAGGGCGCGGCCGATCGCGAGCATCTGCTGTTCGCCGCCGGAGAGCGTGCCGGCGGTCTGGCGGATCCGTTCCTTGAGCCGGGGAAAGATGCCGAAGACATAATCGCGGTTGGTGGCGGCCTTGGCCGGGTCGCGCAGCAGGTAGGCGCCCATCGCGAGGTTCTCCTCGACCGTGAGATTGGCGAAGACCATGCGCCCCTCGGGCACATGGCAGAGGCCAAGGGCGACAATCTCGTGCGCCGGCAGGCGCGTGATGTTCTGACCGAGGAACTCGATCCGGCCGGCGCCGGGGCGCAGCAGCCCGGAGATCGTGCGCAGGGCGGTGGTTTTGCCCGCGCCGTTGCCGCCGACGAGGGTGACAATCTGCCCGGCGCCGACGGTGAAGGACACGCCGCAGAGGGCCTTGATCACGCCGTAGGAAACGTGGAGATCGGTGACAGTGAGCATGGGCGAGAGGGCAAACCTTCTACCCGCGAACGCACGCGAATGAACGCGAATGCGGTGGTGTCTGGCCGCCCCTGAAATGTGGAGCCTTGGATTCGGTGACGGACGGGAAACGTCCAAAGTGGATTGGGATTCGCATCCATTCGCGTCGATTCGCGGGTAACCGGCATGGGAAGGCTTTCATTGCTGGGCTGGGTGCTCCTCGCCGAGGTAGGCCTCGATCACCTTCGGGTCGCTCTGGATCGCGGCGGGCGTGCCCTCGGCGATCTTGAAGCCGTAGTCGAGGACGGTGACGCGTTCGCAGACGCCCATCACGACCTTCATCGAGTGCTCCACGAGCAGGATCGAGAGGGAGAACTGCTGCCGGATCTGGAGGATGAGCCGGCTGAGCTCGGCCTTCTCGGTCGGATTCATCCCGGCGGCGGGTTCGTCGAGCAGCAGGAGTTTGGGCTTGGTGGCGAGGGCGCGCACGATCTCGAGCCGGCGTTGCTCGCCATAGGGCAGGGAGGCTGCGGGGGCATCGCGCAACCGGCCGAGGTTGAAAATGCCCAGAAGCTCGTCGACCTGCCGGTCGATCCCCGCCTCGTCCGCATGGAAGGCCGGGGTACGGGCGAGGGCCTGGAACGGGCCGGTCGTCCGGTGGGCGTCGCAGGCGGCACGGACATTGTCGGCGACGCTCAACTGTCCGAAGAGCCGGATGTTTTGAAACGTGCGCGCGATTCCGAGGCGCACGCGGCGGTTGACCGGCAACCCGGCGAGGTCCTGCCCGCGGAAAAGCACGCGCCCGGAGCTGGGGGCGTAGATCCCGGTGACGAGGTTGAAGACAGTGGTCTTGCCCGCGCCGTTCGGCCCGATGAGCCCGACGAGCTCATTCTCGCCGATCGTGAGGTCCACGGCATTCACGGCGGTGAGCCCGCCGAAACGCAGCGTGACCTGCTCGAGCTGGAGGAACGGGGCGGACATCGGTCAGGAGGTTTGGCCCGCGAATGAACGCGAATGGGCGCGAATGGACGGAGGAAAATGCAAGGCTCCCAATCCACTGGGTTTGAATTCGGATGCATCCGCGGGCATTCGCGGGCAAAAAGGATTGGGGTTCATGGCGTGACCCGCTTTTTGGCCCGGAAGGCCAGCAGGCCCTGGGGGCGGGCGATCATGAGGATGATCAGCAGCACGGAGTAGAGGATCATGCGGTTCGACACGAAGTCGCGCAGGACGTCAGGGAGCCCCTCCCAGCCGGCGAGGGCGCGGAGCAGCTCGGGCAGGACGGTGAGGAGCACCGCGGCGCAGCAGACCCCGACCATGCTGCCCATGCCGCCGAGGATCACCATGACCACGATGTCGATCGAGCGCATGAAACCGAAGGCCTCCGGGTGGATGAACTGCTTGAAATGGGCGTACAGGCCCCCGGCCAGGCCGGCAAAGAAGGCGCCGGTGGCAAAGGCCACGATCTTGTAGCGGGTGGTGTCGAGGCCCGACGATTCCGCCGCGATCTCGTCATCGTGCGTGGCAAGGAAGCCCCGGCCATAAGTCGACTGCACGAGATTGTGCACCACGAGGATCGCGAGTGCGGCCCCGGCGAAGGCGGAGAAGAACCCTGTGTACTGCCCGATCCCAGTCAGGCCGCGCTGGGCGCCAAGCGGCTCGGCGTTCTGCACCGCGCCCTTGATGATCTCGTTGAAGCCGAGGGTGACGATGGCGAGGTAGTCGCCGCGCAGACGGAGCGAAGGCACGCCGACGGCGAGTCCCACGAGTCCCGCGCAGAGGCTGCCGGCGAGCAGGGCGCCGACAAAGACGGCGGTGCCGGCGACCCCGGCGGGAGTGCCGGCCTGCAGCGTCAGCCAGGCCGAGCCATACGCGCCGACGGCCATGAAGCCGGCGTGCCCGAGGGAGAACTGGCCGGTGTAGCCGTTGATCAGGTTCAGGCTGACGGCGAGGATCAGGTTGATCGCGATGCCGACGAGGATGTCGAGGACGTAGGGCCCGAACCAGCCGGCGACCGGTGCCAGCACGGCCAGGCCGGCGAGCACAAGCAGGAACACGAGGTTGGGTCCGGGCTTTTTCACGAGCTCGGGTTGGGCGACATCATGAGCGAGCGGGACGGATTCGGTCTGTCGGGGACGGAAATTTCAAATTTCAAATTTGAGATCTGAAATTCTGCAGGGTTCTTGACCGGGATCGTCATCATACCTTCTCGGGTTGGAATCGCCCCAGCAGGCCGGCCGGGCGGAAGAGGAGGATCAGGATCAGCACGCCGAAGACGATCGGGTCGCGGTAGGTGGGCGAGAGATACCCGACGACCAGCGCCTCAAGCACGCCGATGAGCAGCCCCCCGACGACCGCGCCCGTGAGGCTGCCGATGCCGCCGAGGACGGCCGCGACGAAGGCCTTCAAGCCCGCGGCGATGCCCATGAGCGGATCAATGGAAGGCTGTTGGATCGAGGCGAGGATGCCGGCCGCGCCGGCCAGGGCCGAGCCGAGGCCGAAGGTCAGGGCGATGATCCGGTCGAGGTCCACGCCCATCAGCTGGGCGGCGGTCGGATTGAGCGAGAGCGCGCGCATGGCGAGCCCGGTCCGGGTGCGGCCCACGACCTGGCGCAGGCCGCCGAGCAGGAGCAGCGCGATCCCGAGCACCAGCACCTGCGAGAGGGTGATCGTCAGCGTCGCCAGCGACCCCAGCGCCGGCGGCAGCACGAGGGCCCGGTCGGTGATGAGCTCGGGGAAGGAGCGCGGGTTGGCGCCAAAGACGAACTGGCCGCCGTTCTCCAGCAGCAGCGAGACGCCGATGGCGGTGATGAGGACGGTGAGCCGCGGCCGGCCGCGCAGGGGCCGGTAGCAGAGCCGCTCGATGGCCATGCCCGCGAGGGCGCACGCGAGCATCGCAATCGGCAGCACGAGCAGCACCGCGGCGAGGGAGGGGCCGACCCCCGTGATGCGCAGCACCGCGGGCCCGGCATAAAAGCCGGCGAACGCCCCCAGCATGAAGATGTCTCCGTGCGCGAAATTGATGAACCGGAGCACTCCGTACACCATCGTGTACCCCAGTGCGATCAGCGCATAGATCCCGCCCTGGGCGAGTCCGTTGATCAGCTGCTGGAGGAATTCGATCATCGGGTTGGTCGAGAGCTGAGAGTCGAGAGTCCAGAGCCCGATCAGGCGGAGGAATCGCCGCCGAGAGAGTCGCGCAGGCCGCTTAGCATCCGGGAGATTTCTTCTGCAGCCTCATAAATCTGGTCAAACTGCGCCCCGGATAGAAAGCCTCGCCGGCGGGCGACAAAGGACTGGGTCACGACTTCGTAGAGCGAACCCGTCGCGTAGCCAATGAAGCGGCAGAAATCAGCATCACTTCGGGCCGAGCCCTCGGCAATATTTGAGCCGATGGAAACGGCCGCGCGCCGGATCTGGCTGGTCAGGCCGAAGCGCTCGTTATCCGGAAACTGTTGGCTGATCTCGTAAACCGCGTCGGCGAACGCAATCGACTTTTGCCAGACGGCGAGTTTTTCGAAGCGAAACACGTTGGTCGGCTGATTGGATTCTGGCTCTCGACTCTCAGCTCTGGACGCTCGACTCGTCGATCACGGCGCCACCGTCTCCTGGAATTTGAACCCGCCCTGGTTGATGGTCAGGATGACGGCGGACTTGGCGGCGTTGCGCTGGGCGTCGAGGGTGATCACTCCGGTGATGCCGGCGTGGTTCTTGGTCGCCGCGATGGCGTCGCGGAGCTTGGCGCTGTCGGTGCCGCCGGCTCGCTTGATGGCCTCGGCGAGGATCATGGCGCTGTCGTAGCCGAGGGCGGCCATGTCGTCCGGGGTGGAGTTGTATTTGGCGCGGTACTTGCGCACGAAGTCCTGCACGGCCGGGCGGGTGTCGTCGGTGCTGAAGTGGGCGGAGAAAAACGAGCCGTCGAGCGCGCCGGCGGCGACCGGGAGCAGGGATTCGCCCACCCAGCCGTCGCCGCCGAGGAGGGGGACGTTGAGGCCGAGCAGGCGGGCCTGCTTGCCGATCAGCGCGACCTCGCCGTAGTAGCCGGGCACGAAGACGGCGTCGGGGGCGGCGCCCTTGATCGAGGTGATCTGGGCGCGGAACTCCTTGTCTCCGCTCGAGTATTTCTGGTCGCGGACGATCGTGCCGCCGTTGGCGGTGTAGTATTTCACGAAGAACTCGGCGAGGCCGACGGAGTAGTCCTGCTTTACGTCGGTGAGGACGGCGATTTTCTTCCAGCCCTTGCTCAGGGCGTACTTGGCCATGACGGTGCCCTGGAAGGGGTCGATGAAGCAGACCCGGAAGATGTAGTCGCCGGTCTCGGTGACCTTGGGGTTGGTCGAGGCGGGCGAGATCATCGGGATCTTGTTCCGCTGGGCAATCGGAGCCCCTTCGAGGGACTTGGAGGAGGCAACCTCGCCGAGGAGGGCGACGACCTTGTCCTGCGCGATCAGCTTCTGCACGGCGGTGGCGGCCTGGCCGGCCGTGGACTGGTCGTCCTCGAGGATGAGCTGGAGGCGGCGGCCGAGGACGCCGCCGGCGGCGTTGATTTCGTCGATGGCGAGCTGGGTTCCGTTGTGCGACTGCCGGCCGAAGCTGGCGTTCGCGCCGGTCATGGACGCGAATTCACCGATCTTGATGACGTCCTGGGCGGCCGCGGGGGCAGCGAGGAGGGCGAGCCCGAGCAGGGCGGGGAGCAGGCGGGAGTGCATGGGGGAGGTGAGGGTCGGGAGGGAGGCGGGGAACCGGCGCCAGCCAAGGAGACGTGGGCCGGGTTTTCAAACTGTATCGAGGGCTGAGAAGCAGAGATTGTTCCGGTTGAGGTAGTCGTGCGCTGAGGGTCGAGAGCCTGACTTCCCGGCGGATTCCCGTTTGGGATGATTTGATCGATCAGCGTTCCGTCTCTCGATCCTCAGCTCTTGACTCTCGACTGCCGGGATCGGGAGCGACAATCGGCTTTGCCTTCCCGGTCTCGGGGCGTTTCATCGGGGGGTGAACACCTTTGACCGCCACCTGTTGCGCGAATGGTTCCGGATCCTGGGGATCGTGCTGCTCGCGACGATCGGGCTGATGTTCATGCAGGTGCTGTTCGACGATTTCCAGAAGCTGCGCGACCAGGGGGCGCGGGGGCTCGACCTGTGGATGTACGTGCTCGTGACACTGCCGAGCTTCCTCGCCTATGTGCTGCCGCTCGCGCTCCTGCTCTCGAGCCTCTTTGTGCTCGGGCAGCTGCATCGGGCGAACGAGCTGACCGCGATGCGGGCCGCCGGGGTGGGTTTCCTGAGGATCACGCGGCCCATGTGGTATGTCGGCCTGCTGGCCTGCGGGGCAATGTGGTGGCTGAACTCGTCGATCGTGCCATGGTCCGTCGAGCGGTCGCGCCAGCTCAGCGAGGCGATCCAGGACCGCCACGAGGCGAAGGCGAAGCCCGCGGAGCGGGTGGGCGCGGTGGGCAGCGTCGGTTTTGACAACTACCAGGCGCGCCGGCTTTGGTTCTTCAACAGCTACAGCCGGGGTTCCCGTCGCGGTTACGGGGTGACGGTCACGCTCCTCGACGCCGCGCGGCGCGAGCTCTCCCGCATCCGGGCGACGGAGGCGCGACCGCTGCCCGGCAACGGCGGTTGGGAGTTCCTCGACGGCAACGTCGTGAACTTCGACCCGGTGACGGGCGTGGTGGAATCGATCCCACCGTTCGAGCGGCTGGTGCGGGCCGACTTCCATGAGGATCCGGGCCTGATGCTCCTGATCGACCGGCGGGCGGTGGATCTCTCGTTCTTCGAGCTACGCCGCCTGATGGACTACTTTGCCATCGGCAACAACCCGAAGGAAGCCGCCTACGCGGTCCGGTACTACGGGCTCCTGGCCGACACGCTGAGCCCGCTGATCATCATCGCGATCGCGATTCCTTTCGCCGTCAGCGGCGTGCGAGCCAATCCCGCCGTGGGGGTCTCCAAGTCGATCGGGCTCTTTTTCCTCTATTACATGCTCAACAATATCGCCGGCTCGCTGGCGATCAAGGGCGTGCTCGCGCCGGACATCGCGGCCTGGATCCCCAATGCGGTGCTGGGCCTGCTGGCGGTTTGGTTCTTTGCGCGCCTGCGGTGAGTGGGGGTGATGGCTCCGGTAGGGCGGTGACTCCGTCGCCGCCGTGATCCCCATCCCGGCGGTCACGGAGTGACGCGCCCTACCGGGGCGGTCCTCCGCCTACTTCCAATTATAGTTAAAGCTGATGCTGATCCGCTCGGACGTCACGCGGTTGGGCGGCACCTCGTGGCGGAGCCAGCTCTCGAAGAGGATGACGTTGCCGGCGCGGGCGGGATAGGTGATGTGGGACCGGAAGGCCGGGCGGGCATCGGATCGCCGGGGTGGGGCAGCCATGAAACGCTCGATCCGCGGATCCTCGAACTTCAGGCCGGGGCAGCCGCGCGGGGTCACGACATAGTAGGTGCCGCTGATGAACGAGAGCGGGTGGATGTGACCGGAGTGGGTGACGTTTTCCGGCATGATGTTCACCCACAGGTCGGTCAGCGCGATCTCGCGTCCCTTCATGTCGAGCTCGAGCTGGCGGGCGAAGGTGCGGACATGGCGGTCGAGGTGGCGGGCGAGACCCTCGAACGTGCTGGAGAAGCGGTGCAGCTCATTCATCGAGGCGTAGCTCGTGTAGCCGCCCGGGTAGTTTTTGGCCGACCAGCGCCGGCCGGCGTCGTCGTAGTCCCGCAGCCGGCGGCATTCGTCGGCGAGGTCCGCGTTGTAGCGGGCCAGATTGGCCGGGCGGAGCGGCTCGCTGTAGATGAGGGTGGGAAACCAGGCGCGGGTGGGCATGGGGAGCGGTGGGCGGTGGACGGTTGGCCGTGGGCAGCGTGTCCTGCGGAACTCGCAGGGCGAACCGGGAGGCGGAACAGACGCTCAACACTCAACGCCGAACTCTCAACGCTCAAGTGGCTCCTCGCCCGCCCACGGCGGGCGATAGGCGAGTCAGGGTTGTCGGTTATCGGTGAATGCGTGTCGGGACGGTTCCGCGCAGACCGCGGTTTGTCCTGATAACCAGCAACCAATAGCAGATAACCCGGATCGTCTCACAGCCGCGCGCGTTCGTGAAACGGGTGCTTGCTCTCGCCCGGCACGGGCTCGGGCTTGGTCCAGTTGAGCGAGGCGGGGCTGCGCAGGACGTGCAGCTGCCAGAATCCGAAGATCACGCCGAAGGAGTAGGACAGGACCATGAACACCACGCGCTGGGTGCCGGGTGGCTCCGCGTCGGGCCGCAGGATCCAGAGCAGCATGCCGACGCCGATCACGAGTGACGCCACGATGCAGAAGTAACTCCACGCGATGCCGGCGCGGCGCGCCACCTCGCAGCGGAAGATGAGGCCGAGGCCGATGCCGACCATGATGATGTCCCACACCAGCGGCACGAGCAGGCCGAGCGGCTCGGTGCGGTCGCCGAGGGCGAAGACCGCGCGAATGCCGAAAACCACGAAGAGCGCACCGGCGCTCAGGGTACAGAGGGGTAATTTCTTCATCAGGGGGGTACTGACAGAAAGCAGGCCGACCTTGGCGGGAGCCCGGTCGCTGTCGAGTCCGCTTTCAAGGGGAAAGTTTTGAACGCCCCGGCCGGAGTGAAGTGAATGAGGAAGGTGGGCAAAAAGTGAGGGAGAAAGTGTTGGCGCCATCACGGATTTTTTCCGTTCCGACACTTTCGCTTTCCGCTCTTCACTCACTTGATGCTTTCACTTTCACTTCATCCCCATGCGGCCGCCCGACATACTCTGGATCGTGACCACGCAATGGCGGGGTGCGGCGGGCGGCTGGGCGGGGGATCCCAATGCCCGGACCCCGGGCCTGGATCGGCTGGCCGCAGGCGGCACCTGGTTCCGGCAGGCGGTGACGCCGCATCCCTTCGGCCCGTTCGCGCGGGCGGCCCTGCTGACCGGGACGCCGTCGCCGGCCAATGGGGTGGTCGATTACTTCGATCCCCTGCCCAGGCACGCCCGGACCATCGCGCATCGGATGGAGGACGAGGGCTATGCGAGCGCCTGGTTCGGAAAATGGCACCTGGCGAGGCGTGATCCGCAGGCGCCGCTCGTCGGCGAGGCGCACGCGAAAACGCCGGTGCCGCCGGAGGCCCGCGGGGGATTCGGCTTCTGGGAGGGTTTTGAAGGCGGCTTTCTCCTCAACGACCCCTGGCTGCACGGGACAGACCTGCCACAGCCCACCCAATTTCCGGGCTATCAAAGCGACGTGGTCTGCGGGCGGGCGGCGGGCTGGTGGCGGCGGGATTCAGCCCGGCCGCGGTTTGCCGTCGTGAGCCTGGAGTCGCCGCATCCGCCGTACGACGCCCCGGTGCCGGCTGGAATCCTGCGACCGGATCCGGCAGGACTGGTCCTGCCGGCCAATGTCCCGGCCGGGGGTGCGGTGGAGGCCCGGGTGCGACGGGAGCTGGCCGGTTATTATGCCCACCTTGTGGCGACCGACCGGGCGATCGACCGGCTGCTCGCGTCCTTGCCTCCCGCGGTGATGGTGGTTTTCACGAGCGTGCATGGCGACATGCACGGTGCGCACGGGCTCTTCCGCAAGGGCTGGCCCCAGGAGGAATCGGTGCGGGTGCCGCTGCTGATCGGAGGACAGACGGCAGAGGGCAGAGGGCGGATTGACGATGCCGCGGTGTCACTTCTGGACCTGCCGGAGATGACGCTGGCTTGGGCGCGCGGGCAGGCGCCGGTTTTGGTGGGCGATCACCGGGCGATCTCGATGCCTTCGGTGGTGCGGCTGCCGGACCAGTGCGACCGGGTCTGGCGCGGGGTGCGCACGCGCACGCGCAAGCTGGTCCTGAACGAGGACGGGAGCCCGTGGCTGTTTTTCGACCTGGAGTCGGATCCGGGCGAGCAGGTGAATCTCGCGGACGATCCGTCGCGGCGGGAGGAGATCCAGCGGATGGCGCGACTGAAAGGGTAGTGCGGGACGGATTTGGTGTGCCGGGATTTATTCCGGACCGTTTTGCCACCGAGGCACAGAGAGCGCAGAGCCCAAGCCTCGTGGTTTTTTAATCGCGGATTGCGCGGATGAAACCGGCAGGGTTTCGAACCAAGAACCCAAGCACCGGATCCTGGAACGCTAATCTGCGCTGATCTTCGCTCATGCTTGGTTGCGGAAATCCGCTGTCTTCAGGATTTATCAGCGTGGATTAGCGAAGATTAGCGTTCCCACCTCAGGGTTCGAGGTCGCCATCCGGCTTCGATCATCAGATCCCGGGCTCTGTGCGCTCTGTGCCTCGGCGGCAAAAATCCGGAAACAATCCGGCGGGCCGCAGCCCATTCGGCTCCGCTCAGGGCCTTGAGCCTGTCGAAACGGCCGTCCCGCCCTACCTCGGAATCGGCTCAGCCGATCACTTCGATCTGCTTCGGCTCCTTCGGAAAGAGGCGGCGGATCGAGTCCTCGAGTTCGTTCAGCTTCATCGGCTTGGTGATGTAGTCATCCATGCCTGCGGCGAGGCAGACCTCGCGGTCGCCGACGAGGGCGTTGGCGGTGAGGGCGACGATCCGCGGCTGCCGGGCCTTGACGATGCGCTGGCGGATCTGGCGGGTGGCCTCGAGGCCGTCCATCTCGGGCATCTGGAGGTCCATGAGGACGAGCTGATAGGCGCGCTGCTCGACGGCGGAGACGGCCTCAAGTCCGTTGGCGACGGCATCGGCGCGGTATCCGAGGCGCTCGAGGAAGCGCAGGGCGACCTTCTGGTTCACCATGTTGTCCTCCGCGAGCAGGATACTCAGCGGGTAGGAGACCGCGAAGAGTCCCGGGGCGGTGGCCGGGGCGGTGGGCGCTGGTGCCGGGGCGACGTTGAACAGGGACGCCAGGGCGTGGCCGAGGGCCGAGGTCTTGACCGGCTTGGCGATGTAGGCGGTGGGCCTGCTGCCGGGAAGCACGCCGGGGGCGCTCTGGCCGAACGGCAGGAGGAACAGGCGGGGCACTCCCGTGCGCTCGAGGAGGCCGAGGAAAGCCTCCGATTCATTGGCCAGCCGGTCGGCCACGACCAGGGCGAGGGGTTGGCCCGCCTGGCCGGCCGCCGCGATGGCCGCCGCGGGATCGCCGGCCACCAGGCAGGCCGCGCCCCGCGACTCGAAGTACGTGCGCAGGCGGCGCTGGGTGACGAGGTGGGGCTCGACGACGAGGACGAGGCCGGAACGCAGGTCCGGCGGCAGCGGGGCGGGCGCGGCCCCGGCGGGGATGGGCGTGGCCACCGTCTCGATGGTGAAGATGATCTTGGTGCCTTGGCCGGATGCGCTCTCGGCCCGGATATCGCCGCCCATCAGGGCGCACAGGCGCTGGCAGATGGCGAGTCCGAGGCCGGTGCCGCCGTATTTCCGCGTGGTGGACGAGTCGACCTGCGAGAAGGCCTTGAAGAGCCGGTTCATCCGGTCCGGGGCGATGCCGATGCCGGTGTCGCGCACGCTGAACTCCAGCCGGACCGGGCCCTCGTCCGCGGCGGCCGGGGGCGTGAGCCGGCGGATTTCCACGGAGATGCTGCCGGTCGGCGTGAACTTGACCGCGTTGTTGGCGAGGTTGACGAAGATCTGGCGGAGGCGGGTGGAGTCGCCCACGATCCAGGCCGGCACGTCGGGCGCGATGTCGTAGGTGAGCTCGATGCGCTTGGCGGCGGCATCAAGGGAGGAAAGGTCGAGCGCTTCCTCGACGCAGGCGGAAAGCTCGAAGGGCACGCGCTCGAGCTCAAGTTTGCCGGACTCGACCTTGGAAAAGTCGAGGATGTCGTTGATGATCGTGAGCAGGGCCTCGCCGGAGTTGCGGATGGTGGTGACGAATTCCCGCTGCTCGTTCGTCAGCTTCGTGTCCTGCAGCAGGCTGGTCATGCCGATCACGCCGTTCATTGGCGTGCGGATCTCGTGGGACATCGACGCGAGGAAGTTCGACTTGGTGCGCGAGGCCTCGTCGGCCACGGCCTTGGCGTGGCGCAGGGCCTGCTCGGTTTCCACGCGGGCGGTGATGTCCGCGAGCATGGCGATGAAGTTCTCGAGCTGCCCGGCCTGGTTGCGCACCGGCTGGATCTCGAGCTGCAGGTCGAAGCGCCGGCCGGACTTGGAGTAGTTGACAATGTCCGCGCTGAGCCCGCGGCCGCTGCGGATGGCGGCCTGGACCCGGCGGACGGTCCACTTGTTGGTTTCCGGCCCGGCCATGAAGTCGACCGGGTTGCGGCCGATCACCTCGGAGAGGGGGTGCTCCATGATGCGGGTGAAGCTCTCGTTGACCCACTCGATGCGGCCGTCGATGGAGCAGATGATGACGAGGTTGTCCGTGCGCGCGGCGACGAGCGACAGCTTGCGGGCGACGGCCTGGCTGGCGCGGAGGGCTTCCTCGGCCTGCTTGCGCTCGGAGATGTCCTGCACCGTGCCGACAATGCGGGTCGGGACGCCGCGGTCGCCCGGGGCGATGGCGCGGGTCCGCATGTAGACCCAGTGCCAGGCCCCGCTCTGGCTGCGGACGCGGAACTCGGGGTCGGCGAAGGGCTGGGCCCCGCTCACGAGGGAATCGATCCGGTCCCGGTAGTTGCGCAGGTCGTCCAGGTGGATCAGCGACTGCCAGGTGTCGACCGTCGCGGGCATGCGGGCAGCGTCGTAGCCGAGCATGGCCCAGAGGCCGGGGCTGTAGTAGACGTTGTTTACCCCGAGGGTCCATTCGAAGATGCCGATCTGGGTGGAATCGAGGGCGAGGCGCAGGCGTTCCTCGGCGGACTTCAGCCGGCCCTCGACGCGGCGGCGCTCCTCGTTCTCGCTCGAGAGGCGCGCGTTCGTGTCCTCGGCGAGCAGCTGGCCGGCGAAGGACCGGCTGGCGAGGTGAACGGTCAGGCCGAGCAGGAAGGTGATGCCGATGCCGCAGAAGAGCGCCAGCTCGGGCAGGTAGCCGCGGACCTCAGTCCGGTGCTCCTCGTCCGGGGTCACCACGAACTCAATCTCGCGGCCGGCGATCGTCTCCGGCTGGTAGACGGTGGATTTGGCGTCCGGGGTGGCCTCCTCCAGGTGCTCGAAGACCCGCGCGTTCCCGGCGCCGATGATGATACTGAAGCTGGGGACGGCCGCACTGGTGATGCGCTCGAAGAACTGCCGGGCGGAAAACTCCGCCACGGCGACCGTCGTGGTGCGGCCGTCCTGCAGGAGGGGCACGTAGATGGCGAAGACCAGCCCGCGGGTGGGATGGGGCACCGGGTCCGAGATGAACGTTTCCTGCAGCTGGGCCGCCCGGTCGAGCGCGGTCCTCCGCACCTGGTTGCCCCCGTGGTCGAGGTTGCGGACGCCCTCGTTGCCATCCTCCGGGTAAAACCAACCGGTGCGGCGGGTGACGGGGTCGACCTGCTGCAGGTTGACCAGCTCGGGAAAAAATTTCCGCAAGCGGGAATAGTCGGCGTTCCGGATTCCCGCGCTGCTGCCCGACCTGGCCCAATCGGCAACCGTGTTGGTGAGGAGGGTGACGCGATCGGCGAACTCCTTCCGGGTGTCGGCGACGAGCTTGTTGACCTGTTCCCGCGTGTCGATGCCGACGAAGCGGCGCTCGCGTTCACGCAGGCCGATCCAGAGGACGAGGGTCACGGTCAGGCAGCCGATGATGGCGGGCAGCGGGGCCCAGGCGGGCGGGCCGGCGCGCACGCGCTGGCTGTCCTTCCAGGCGAGGGTCAGGCTCGCGGCGCCGATGAGCGCGAGGATGATGGCGTCGGGATAACGGACGGGGACCTGTCCGCCCCAGAGGTAGACGGTCTCGTTCTGCAGGAGCTGGCCGAGGAAGGAGGTGCTGCCGATGGCAATCGCGGCCGAGCCGGTGCCGGCGGCGAGCGCGCGATACCAGCGGCGGCCGACGCGGCTGCTGCGCAGCACGAGCGTGAGGCCGGCGAGGAAGATCCCGGCGGAGACGACCACGGCGGTCTGCCCGGGGGTGGTGCCGTCCGCGGGCAGTTGCGCCAGGCGGCCGGGGGTGAGGATTTCATCGAGCCCGAAGCTGCGGCCGAGCAAGGTCTCCAGCAGCGCGACCCCGCCGAGGACGAGGGGCAGCAGGCCGAACCAGGCCGCCTGGGCGAGGCGGAGCTCGAACGCCGTCAGTACCAGCCCGATCACCAGTCCCGCCAGGGCGACATTGAGCTTGGGCAGCTGCCATCCGGGATGCTGGGCGAAGTTGATCCCGAAATCGAGGTACCCAATGGCCAGGAAAAGGACGCTCGCCCCCGTCAGTCCCAAGGCCAGCCCCAGCGAGAGCCGTTCCAGCCCGGAACGGCGGGGCAACGTGGGCAAAGTGGGCATGGTGGGTTGCTTACCCTGCTAGGGTTTGGGCCCACCTAGGGCAATGGGTTTTCTCCACGCGGGTGGAACTACCCGGAAGCCGCCGGGCATCATGGTGACGCCGGTGGAGTGGACGCCGGCGGGATGACGGGCGGAGTGGCGGACGGCACCTCACCGCCGTTCACGGGGGACTCCGCGCGCGGCTGCTCCCGGGCGGTCTGGGATGCCCCGAGCGACCACGCGGGCTTGCTGAGCGTGCCGCCGAGGTGGACCTCGAACAGGCCCGAGAGCGGGCGGGTGAGCAGATCCAGCGGTTTCAGGAGCGGATTCTGACTCTCGCTGAAGGGGTAGGCCTTGGCGTTGAAATCGAGGGCGTAGGTCTGGAGGTTGTAGGTGCCCTGCGCGTCGATGCCGGAATTCGCGCCGGTCAGCTTGGCGTCGGGGAGGCGGAGCAGGGGGCCGTCGAGTTCCAGCGGCGTCTGCAGGCGGGTGACGCGGAGCGACAAGACAGTCAGCAACTCGGAGAGCGGGCCGAGGAGGGGGACCTCGAAGAGGCGCGCGCCGGACAGCTCGGCCTGGCCGCGGCCCTTCAGGCCGAAGGGATTGTTCGACGGGCCCTCGCCGGTGGCGGTGAGGTCGACGGTCACGTCGGCCGCCTTGACCACGTAGGCGCTTTTTTCGGTGCGCGGTGTGCCCGTGCGCTTGGCGGTGTAGGCATCCAACGCCTCGGCCGCCGGCCCGAGTTTCGCGCCCTTGAGCGCGTAGTCGAAGTGCAGGAGTTGCTGCGCGCCCCGGCCGTTCAGCCAGACCCGGCCGGTGCCCTTGCCGCCGGCGAAGTCGACGTCGGGCAGGACGTTGATGTCGTCGCCCTTCACGTCGGCGGTGAAGCGGACATTCGTCACGGGGAAGTCGAAGACCTCGACGGTCCCGGGGCTGCTGCCGGTGAGCTGCACGGTGGGCGAGGCGTCCGCCGTGACCGGGTCGTAGTCGAGGCGACCTTCGACCTTGAGCTGCGGGGCGACCTGGAAACGGAAGGGGGCCGCGATGCGCCGGCCGGTGTTGCCGAGGATGGGCGCGACCTCGTTCGGGTCGATGCCCTGGGCGTCCACCCTGAAGTCCAGCCGGGTGGGCTGGCGGGTGACGGGATCCGACCAGCGGGCAAAGGTGCCGTGGGCGGTGCCGCCCCGGTGGCTGACCGCCAGTTCGCGCGCCTCGTAGTATTGGGGCCGGATGAAGAGGACGGTGCGCACACGGTCGAGCGGCACGGCGTGGATCGCGGGTTGGTCGGCGGCGACGGAGATGTAGACTGTCGTCAGGTCGGGCTGGCCCCAGCGGCCGGCAACCTCGACATTGGCTGCGGGGAGGGCCGCGGAAAAATCAAAGTGGGAGAACAGCCGGGGCCACCAGTCGCGGAACCAGGGGCTGATCGCCGCGGGCGCGAGGCGGCCCTCGAGGAGGAAGCGGAAATCCCTGGTCGCGGTGTCCATCGTGTACGTGCCGCCGGCGACGCTGGCGCCGGTCTTGAGCACGATCTCGCTGGCCACGAGGGAAGTGCCGGCCAAGGCAACCCGGCCGCGCGCCTCGGCCAGGGGCACGCCGCGGACCGTGGCCTCCTCCGCGTCGAGGCGGACGGTCGCGGCCGCCAGTTTCCAGCCGGCGTCGAGCCGGACCGTGGCCGCGACGTCCACCGGCTGCCCGAGGCGGATCCAGGCGCCGAGATCGCGCCCGACGGCGGCGGACAGCGGCGGAATCAGGCCGGGTCCGACCCGGGAGCGCAGTTCCGCCTCGGCGCTGCGCGCGGCGGGGTCGACGGCGAGGTCGGCGAAGACCGCGGTGTCGGCCAGCTCGGTGGCGACGCTGCCGCGCAGCAGGGGGGTGAGCGACCGGCTGATCGCGTAGGTGTTGCCGAGCGGCTGCGGCAGGAGGGCGGTCGCGACCGACCGGGCCGTCGCCTCGAACTCGTCGGGCGCATAGTTCCACTGGCCGGGGACCAGGTTGACCGTGCCGCGGATCCGGCCGCGGGGGCCGGTCACGACGGTGGCGCCCGCGAACTTCAGCTCGGCCGCCTGGGCCTCCAGCTGCACCTTGGCGACCGTGGTCCCGCCGAGGGGGAAGCGCGTGGCGACGCTCACGGCGCGGGCGGAGAAGGCGAACGGCTGGTCGAGTTGCACCGCGGTGGCGAACAGGCCCGCCTCGACGATCACCGCGTGGGCGTCGGAGGAAGTCAGCACGAGCCGCACCTCGGCGTCCTCCACACGCTCGAGCCGGCGGAGGGCGGTGGAAATCTCGTGGCTGAGGCGGGGATACTCGCGGGCGAGGTAATCGGCCACGGGCAGCGGGGCGTCGCGCTTTTCCTGCCAGGCCGGGATGGGGATGACGCCGGTGGCGGTGACGCCGATGTTGCCGACCCGCGTGTGCAGCTGGCGCAGCTCGATCTCCCGGGGGCGCAGGATGAGCGTGGCCTCCAGGTTGCGGATCACGGGCTCGGCCCGCCCGGTGGCGGAGAGCATGGCCGGCTCGAAGAGGGAGACGCCGCTCAGCTGGATCTCCTCGGGCTCGATTACGCCGGTGGCGAGGGACCAGGGGTCGAGGCGGAGGTAGATCAACCGCGCGGTGGCGAGCGGCTCGCGGAAGGCGGGGGTCGAGAGCTTGAAATCCTCGAGGATGATCCGGCCGGTCGGATCGAAGACCGTGCGCCCGAAGGTGGCGTGGAGGTCCGACGCCGCGAGCCGGCTCTCGAGGGCGCGCAGGACGAAGTCGGGCACGGCCAGCTCGCTCGAGCGGACCCACCAGACCTGGAGCCCGAGCAGGCATAGCAGCGCCAGCCAGCCGGTCCACACGACGAAGGACCAGAGGCCCGAGCTGAGCCAACGGGTGGTGCGCCAGCCGAATTGCAGGGCGGACTTCATCGCGCGCTCCGCGCCTAGCCCGAACGTTTCACACGCAGACGTGTGAAATGTTCGCCCGGTCGGGCCGACTTTGTCGGGACGAGCCGCGACTTGGTCGCTCCGCCGCGGGGGCGGACGGATATTTCGGTGGAATCTGCCTTCATGGGCGTGAAATATCCGGGCTAGCGGCCGCGGCCGGGGGCCCCGGGATCCGTGGGCGCGCTGATGATCCGCCAGAGCGGATCGATCAGGGCCTGCGGCAGCCGCCAGATGGCGCGGAATTCCTCGGCGCCGGCGAACTGCACGGTGCCGCCGGTCCGCTCGCTGAGCATGAGGGTGGTGGTTGTGGTCTGCGTGGCCCCGACCCCGGCCACGAGCGCGATGTCCATCTCCAGTTTGTAGGCCCAGGGCCGGTCGGCGTTGTCCACGCGCACCGTCGGGCCGAAGGCATCGGCGACGAAACTCTCGGCGCGGAGGGACTGGAGCTGGGGCAGCAGCTCCGTCACCGCGGCGGGCACCGGGCCCGCCGGGTCGGCGAGGTTTTGGTTGAGGAGGACGGCCTGGTTTGATTCCTGGGTGAGCCGCAGCCGCGTGAGGCGCGCCGCCCCGCCGCTGGGCAGTTCGCGGATCAGACGGTTGCGGTAGTCGAGGGGCCGGAGCGAGGCGTCGTCCACGATCTCGGGCCGGACCTCAAAGATGGTCGGAGAGTCGCCGCTCGCAAAGTGGGCGCGGACCTTCTGGCGGTCGCGAGCGTAGCCCAGTTCGAGCCGCCGGGGCGGCTGGCCGGTGCCGAGGTTTAGGGTGATAACCCGCTCCGGCCGGTTGAAGCCCCAGTTCTCCAGGTCGGCGCCGCTGGGGGCCTCGGTGACGAAATCGACGGCCACGAGCTCGAGGAGGCGGGCGAGGAGGCGGTCGATCACGGCGGGGTCAGCCGACGGCGTGTTGGCGGCGGCCGCGCCGGCGCCCTGCACGACGTGCCACGAGGGGAGCGCCCCGGGACCGGCCTCGAGTCGCTGGAGGGTGAGCGCTTCGGCGCCGCCGCCGCTGAGGCCGATGGCGGTGACGGCGCGGGCGTCGAGATCGGCGAAAAGGCGGCGCTCGCGCAGCTCCTGGGTGGATTTCTGCAGGAGATTCTCAAGGGTCGCGGGCAGGACGACGGTGAAGGGGGCGCTGGTCGCGGGCTGGTTGTTGCGCGTGGTCTCGAGGGTCGCGTAGTACTCGGTGTCGCCGGTGGATTCCGGGGCGGCGGCGCGGGCGACGGGCGCCCCGACATTGAGGATCTCGGTGCGATTGTTGCCCTGCAGGGTCACGCGCAGGTTGGCGGTGAGGGCGTCGGCCGGCGGCGGGGGCGGGAAGGATTTGACCCGCAGGTTGGCCAGCCCGGTGACCGCGCGCAGGGTGGCCTGGTCGTTGGCCCGGGCGCGGACGGGGGAGAGGAACTGCCAGCGGTTCGCGGCATCGCGCTCGATGCGGTTCGGCTGGGTGGCGGCGGCCCGGATGTTCAGGCCCTTGACCTCGGTGGCGCCGATGGAGAAGAGGGCGTCGCTGCGCAGCTGGTCCGCCGGCTTGATCAGGACTTCGGCGAGGCGGTTGCTGACGACGTGGATCCACTTCCGGTCGGGCGACAGCACGTAGAGACGCTTGCCGTCGGGGGTGGCGGCGCCCACCTGCAGGGAAAGGGCGCCGGCACCGGATTCGTTCGCACTGAAGGTCACGGTCAGGCGCGGCTCGGCGAGGCCGTAGGTCGCCAGGGTGACGCGGTTCTTGGCGAGTTCGGATTCCTCGGCGCTGAAGCTGGTCTCGTGTTCCAGCCGCTCGAGGGCCGTGAGGAGGCTGTTCACCGCAAAGGGATTGGCCGGCCACACGATGGGCTTGGTGAGCAGCCAGCCGTCGGCCGCCTGCCGGCGCAGGTCCACCGGGGTCGGGACCGCCGGTCCGGAAATCTGGATCAACTGGAGATTGGCCGCGGTCGCGCCGAGGACGAGCGAGCCCTTCTCGACGAGTTCGCGCTCGGTCTGCCAGTGGCGCTCGAACTTGAAGATGTAGAAGAACAGCGCGACGTTCAGGAAGACGAGGAAGAGCGTGACTTTGGTGCGCATGGCGTCGGGTTCAGTTGCGCCGCGTCCAGTAGACCAGCAGGCCGAGGGCCGCGGCGATGCCGGGGGCGATGAAGAGCAGGCTCAGGCGCAGCCGGCCGAGGTCCGACTGGCTGAGGGTGAGCTGGTAGCGGTCGATGGGGCGCGCGGGCACGTTGAGCTGGGTGTCGCGATTGATGATCCAGTTGATGGCGTTCAGGATTAGGGTCCGATTCGCGGCATTGGCGAGCCGGTCGTTGCTGAAAACGTCGCCGCCGAAGACGATGACCCGGCCGCGCGGCAGGCTGAAGTTGAGCTCGTTGGCCGCGCCGGTGCGCTCGGAAAGCATGATGGCGCCGAGCACCCCGCCCGTCATCGGGTTGGCCCTGGCGTCAACGCCTGGGTTGAAGACGGCGGCCTGCCCGGCCTGGAGCGTGCGCTCCCCCCACGCGTCCTTGCCCGCAATGGCGAGGGAGGTGATCGAGAGGTCGCCCCGGCTGGTCCGCGGCACGTCCGCGATCAGGCTCCGGCTCGGGCCGATGGGCAGCTGCAGCCGGTAGTCGATCAGCTTCTGGGTGACCGGGTGTGCGAGGTAGCGGTTGAGTAGCAGCTCGCCGTTGTCGGTCAGCGCCCCCGGGGTCGGGTCGACGATCACGTCGTCGCCCGCGTCGATGCCCCAGTCGTCGCGCAGCAGGCGGTCCAGCCCGTGGTTGCGGCCCATCAGCACGTTGGGCAGGACGACGATCAGGCTGCCGGGGCGCTGGCGGTCACCGCCACCGGCGTACTGCCGCAGCTGTTCCTGGACAAAGGGGCTCACGCCGGCGTTGGGCTCGGCGACGACCACGAGGCTGGCGTCGTCGGGCACGCGCCGGGCGGCGTTCAGGTCGAGCGGCAGCACCTCGTAATTCAGCATCTGGAGCTGGTCCCGGAGCTCGGACAGGCCGCGGTTGGGATCGGTGCTGTCGAGCGCCATCTCCCCCTCGCCCGCGAGGAAATAGATGCGGCTCTTGTCCGGGCTGGAAACCTCCAGAAGCGCCGGGGTGATGGCGGCCTCACCGAGGAAGGCCTCCCGGCGCTTGTCCTTCACCTTGTAGAGCTCATCGAGGGGGATGGCCCGGCGCCGGTCGCCGGAGATGACATAGACGAGGTCGGGCTGGTCCACCCCGAGTTCCGCGGCCTCCTTGAGGCGCTGGGCGACATTGAGGTACTCCACGGTGATCCGGCGGCCCGGGCTGGACATGGTGGCGATGACGTACTCACGGAGCAGGCCGCGGAGGTCGGAGAGGGCCGCGGCCGCCCCGGGCTTCTCGGTGTCCTCGGGGATGGTCACCACGATCTGCGCGGGCCGGGTGATCTTGTCGCGCAGGAAGGCGACGGTCTCGGGCGAGAGCGTATAGCGGTGGCTGGCGGTGAGGTCGAAGCGCCACGGGTGGGAGATCGCCACGTAGTTCAGCCCGGCGGTGAACGTGAGCACGAGCAGCGCCTGCAGCGCCAGGTTGACGGTGCGCAGCCAGCGGTTGGCGCGGAAGCTGGGGGGAGCGGCCATGGGTCAGCTGTGGAGCAACTTGGCCTCGACGCTGAGGACGCTGAGGATGAGGGCGACGACGGTGCCGCTGGCGTAGAACAGCAGCTGGCGGGCGTCGACCACGCCCCGGGTGAAATCGCCGAGGTGCTCGAAGATCATGGTGTACTCCACCGCGGAGCGCAGCGGGAGGAAACCCACGCGGTCCAGCCAGGCCGCGGTGGAGAGGTAGTTGCCGCCGACGATCAGGCCGAAGAGGAGGGTGAAGCAGAGGATGCCCGCGACCGACTGGCTGCGGCTGAGCGCGCTGGCGAGCACGCCGAGGGCGATGAAGAGCAGGCCTGAGACGGCGATGAACAGGTAGCCGCCGACGATGGGGCCGGTGTCGGTCAGGTGCCGGTCGCCCACGAAGCGCTGGAAGATGTAGAACAGGCCGGCGGTGGAGCCCCACATGCAGAGGTAGAGGGCATAAGCGGCGCCGTACTTCCCGAGCACGACCTCGGTGGTGGTGACCGGCGTGGTCAGGAGGGTCTCGATCGTCCCGAGCCGCCGTTCCTCCGCGAGGCACTTCATGGTGAGCAGGGGCACCATGAACAGCACCGGGATGAAGAATACCTGGAAAAATACCGCCGCGGGCGGCGTCTCCTGCGGCGCGGCGTTGTAGGTCTCGAGGATGCCCGTGAACACGAAGCCCATCACCGCCAGAAAGAGCACGGCCGCGATGTACGTGCCCGGGTTCACGAGCAGCATGCGGATCTCGTGTCCGAGGAGGGTGGGAAAGTGCTTCATGGGCGGTGCAGGCGGGCCGACCGTTATTTCGGATCCCGGTTCCTTGCCGGGTCAACGACGTCCCAGCTCCGGCGGGTGGCGGCGAGGAAGACGTCCTCGAGCGACGCATGGGTGCGGCCGAGCGAGCGCACACGGAAGGCGGGGCCGCCGGCGAGGACGCGGAGCAGGGCCTCGCCCAGCTCGTCATGGCGGTCAGCGGCGAAGGTGTAGCGGCGGAAACCGGCCGCGTCGGCCTCGCCCATCTCGGCGATCCGCAGCGAGGGTTCCACGCCGGCGAGGACCGCGGGCAGGGCGCCGGGGTCGCCGGCGAGCTCGGCGGTATAGGTCGCGCGCCCGATGATCTCGCGGCGCAGCTGGTCGGGAGCGCCCGCGGCGACGACCCGCCCGCCGTTGATGATGAGCACCCGGTCGCAGGTCATTTCGATCTCGGGCAGGATGTGGGAGGAGATCAGCACGGTCATGCGGCCGCGGAGGCTGGCGATCAGGTCGCGCACGATCAGGATCTGGTGGGGGTCGAGGCCGATGGTCGGCTCATCCATGATGATCACCGGCGGCTCGGCGAGGATGGCCTCGGCGATGCCGACGCGCTGGCGGAAGCCCTTCGAGAGCTTGCCGATGATCTTGTGGCGGACGCGCTTCAGGTCGCAGAGCTCGAGCACCTCGTCGAGCCGCGGTCCCAGCATCCGGCGGGGCACTTCCTTGAGGCGGCCGCGGAAATAGAGGTACTCGCTGACGCGCATGTCCTCGGGCAGCGGATTGTTCTCCGGCATGTAGCCGACCTGCCGCTTCACCTCCTCGGGGTGTTCGTGGACGGAGAGTCCGCAGATGCGCACTTCGCCCGCGGTGGCCGGGAGGTAGCCGGTGAGGATCCGCATCGTCGTGCTCTTGCCGGCGCCGTTCGGGCCGAGGAAACCGATGATTTCGCCGCGGGCCACCTTGAAGCTGATGTCGTTGACGGCCGTGACCCCGGCGTAGGCCTTAACGAGGTGGCTGACTTCAATGGCGGGCGGATCTTCGGGCATGCGGCGGCGGTGACGTCAGGATCGACGGCGGGTTGCCAACTCTCAACACCCTATTTTCAGGTGACGGATGTTTTGCCACAAGGCACAGAGACACAGAGCCCGGCAGACGGATATTAACCACGGATGACACAGATCCCATGGATTTGGGTTCCGATGCATCAACCAAAACAACGAGGACTGGGCTCTCTGTGTCTGTGGCAAAAACCGGTTCGGCATGATCACGCCCGGGCCGTCAGCCTTCGCCGGGCCTGCGGCTGACAAGTCGACCCAGCCCTGCCATGATCCAATCCGATCCGAAAAAGAGAACGAGTAAGAGAACGGGAAAGATTAAATCCGGCCCCAAGGCGCACGCCTAACGTTTCGCCAGGGTTGTCTCGCCGGCGCGGAAGCGGTGGGTGCGACCGGCGGCGTCGCGCAGGAGCAGGGCGCCCTCGTCGTCGATGCCGAGGACCGTGCCGGCATGGCGCCGGTCGTGCTCCAGCAGGGTCACGTGCTTGCCGCGGAGGAAATCGTAACGCTGCCAGAGGTCGGCGAAAGTGGCGCGGTAGGTGTCATCGGCAAACGCGCGGTAGGCGAGCAGGACGCGGCCGATGAGTGCGGCGGTGAAGCGGTTGAGGTCGAGCGGTGACTTCAGATGCTCGGCGAGCGAGATGGCGCGGTCGGCGAGGGCGGCCGGCCAGGCGCCGGCCGGGCTGTTGATGTTCAGGCCGAGGCCGAAGACCAGGTCGCGGATCTCGTCGGCATCGATCCGCGCCTCGGTCAGCATGCCGCCGGCCTTGCGCCCGTCGAAATAAAGGTCGTTGGGCCACTTCAGTCCGGGGGTGGCGCGGCAGAAATTGGCGACGAGCTCGCAGACGTTCACCCCCATCCAGAGCGTGAACGTGCTCATGCGCTCCGGGGCAACGTGCGGGCGGAACGCGAAACTGAGGTACAGGTTGCCGTTGTCGGCGCTGTGCCACGGGCGGCCCAGGCGGCCGCGGCCCGCGGTCTGGGCGCGCGAGGCGACCACGAGCGGCGTGGGTTCGCCGGCCGCGAGGCGCCGGGCGGCCTCGTCGTTGGTGCTGTCAACGCGGTCGAGGCAGATGAGGTTGAGACCGGATCCCTCCGGCAGGCTGGCGCGGATGAGGCCCGGGTGCAGCCGGGCCGGGCGCTCGGCGATCCGGTAGCCGCGGCTGCGAATCGCCTCGAAACGGAAACCCTGGGCCCGCAGCTTGCGCATGTGCTGCCAGACCGCCACCCGGCTGATGCCGAGCTGGCCGGCCAGCGCGCTGCCCGAGACAAACTCCCCGGACCGGCCCAGCAGTTCGCGGAGGATCGTGAGATCGGCGGGAGTGGGTTCAGCGATGGGCATGGCGGGGGAAGATAGCAAGGTCCGCGCCGGCGCGGGAGCAAATGCCAATTCCACGTAGCCGTGTCTCCGGCGGTGCGTGGAGTCACCGTCCTGCCCGGGAAGCTCATGGTCCCGATTTGGGACCATGCGCCGGATCACTGCTTCTTCAGCCGGCCGAAGTCGGGCGTGCGCAGGAAGGTCGCGTTGCTCGTCTTCTTGAGGTACTCGCTTGTGTCATCGTCGCCCGCCCGGGAGAAGGCCGCGGCGGTGTCGGAGACCTGCTGCATCTTCATCAGGCGCTGGTCCTCCTCATACATCTGCATCGCGATCGGGGCGTTCAGCCGGTTGAGGAAACCCCAGGGGGTGACGTTCAGGCCGGCGTACTTGCGGAGGGCGAGGTTCTGCTGGTCCCGGCGACTGTAGAGCTCCTCGTTCTTGAAGACCGGGGGCCGGTCGGCCTGCACATCCACCGTCGGCAGCCGGACGATCTCATTGTTCGGGCCCGGGTCGGGTGCCGCGGCGGGCGGGGGCGTCGCGGGCCTCGGGACCTCGAACTGTGGGATGGCATCGCGGAGGCTGGCGCGAACCTCGGCGGAGACCCGGGTCAGCGTGTTGCTGCCGGCCGCGGGCACGCCGCCCTCGAGGGGCCGGGCGGCCACCACCTCGGAGGAGGGGGGGCGGTCGGTGGGCGCGGCGGCCGAGGGGCCGGGCGCGTTTTGCGCCGCCAGTCCGAGGGGGAGGAGGGCGAGGCCAAGCAACCGGAGGGAGGGGGGTGGGGCTTTCATGCTCGGATGAGAGAAAGCTTAAGTGGGTTCGGGTTCCCTGCAACGCCGGACTGCGGGCGGCGCATGGGGTTTCAACCCCGGACAGCGACGTTCCAGTCCCTTTGCCCCCGCAGCGGGCTAAAGTCCAAAATGGGCGGAGCCATTTTGCTTTCCAGCTGCGCGAGGATGAAGGCCGAACGGTGCCAGCCCCTAGCCCCGAATCTGCCCGGTGCCCTCGATCTGGAACTTGTAGCTGCAGAGCTCGCGCAGGCCCATCGGGCCGCGGGCGTGGAGCCGGTCGGTGCTGATGCCGATCTCGGCGCCGTAGCCGAACTCGAAGCCGTCGGTGAAGCGGGTGCTCGCGTTCCAGTAGACCGTCGCGCTGTCGACCTCGGCGAGGAAGCGCTGCGCGGCCGCGGCGTCGGCGGTGATAATGACGTCGCTGTGGTTTGAGCTGTCCCGGTTGATGGTGGCGATGGCCTCGTCGAGCGAGTCGACGACGCGCACTGCGAGAATGTAATCGAGGAACTCGGTCGAGTAGTCGGCCGCCTGGGCGGGCGTGACCGCGGCCCCGGCGCGGTCGAGGATGGCGGCGCTGGCGGCATCGCCGCGGAGCTCGACCTTTTTCGCGGCGAGGGCGCGGGCGGCGGCAGGGAGGAATTTGTCGGCGACCGAGCGATGGACGAGGAGCTGCTCGGCGGCGTTGCAGGCGCTGGGGCGCGAGACCTTGGCGTTGAGAAGGATCGACTCCGCCATGGCGAGGTCGGCGGCCTCGTCGACGTAGACGCAGCAGACACCCTTGTAGTGCTTGATGACCGGGATGGTGCTGTTTTCCGCGACGAAGCGGATCAGGGGCTCGCCGCCTCGCGGGATGATGCAGTGGACCAGCGTGTCGAGCTTGAGGAGCGTGGTGAGCGCGGCGCGGTCGGTCGTGGGGATGAGCTGCACGGCATCGGCGGGTACGCCCGCGGCGGCGAGCGCCTGGGTGATCAGGGCGGCGAGCGCGGTGTTGGTTTGGAAACATTCCTTTCCGCCGCGGAGGATGCAGGCGTTGCCGGATTTCAGGCAGAGGATGGCGCAGTCGACCGTGACGTTCGGCCGGGCCTCGTAGATGATGCCGATGACACCGATCGGGACACGGACCTTGCGGATCTTCAGGCCGTTCGGGCGCACGGTTTCCTCAAGCAGTTCGCCGACGGGGTCGGGCAGGGCAACGACCTCGCGGACGGACTCGGCGAGCTGCTTGAGGCGCTTGGCATCGAGGGTGAGCCGGTCACGCGCGGCGGCGTTGAGCGCGGTGGCCTCGGGCGACGCGAGATCGCGGGCATTGGCCGCGAGCAGGGCGGGGTGGGAGGCGTCGATCAGGTCCGCGAGTTTCCGCAGCGCGGCGTCCTTCGCCGACGTCGGCACCGTCGCAAGCAGCAACGACGCGGCGCGGGCGCGCTGGGCGAGGGCGGTGACGAGCTGGACGAGATCGGCGGACATGAGGGCGGAACCAATCACGAAAACGGCGCAAAACGCGAAATATTTGTACAGGGTTGAAAGCAGGGCTGGCCCGACCGTGTCCTGCGTAGAGCTCGAGGAGCGAAGAAGGACGAGGCGACCGCGATCCTTCCGGAGGTGTTGGCACGCCGAGAAGGCGCTGCGCGCCAAGGCAGAGAACGCGGAGGTTCGGAGTGGGGAACGCTGATTCTCGCTGATCGATGCTGATGGATCCGGACGTTACTTCGCCTTCTTCGTGGCGGTGCCTTCCATGACGAAGGCTCCGTCGGCAAGGCTGACGCTGGCGGCGATTGTGCCGTTGGTGGAGGTCAGGGTGACCACGCCTTCGATGTGCGTGCCCTCAAAGTCGACCGTGTATCTCAGCTCCAGGGCGGTGCCGCGGCGGGTGAACGCAGAGACCGTCTGGGCCGGTTGCGTTTCCGAGCTCACCTCGCCGGCGATCCGGCCGGCGTTGTTCTTGAGCACCACGGCCATGGCCGCCGGGCCATTCGGGCCTTCCAGGTTGAGTGTCCACTCGCCCAGGAAGGCGGCGGCGTTTTCCAGCGTGGCGCGGGCCGGGGCCTTGAGATCCGCCGGCGGCGCGGAAGTTTCCGCCGTGGCGGTGGCCTGGGCCTTGGCGGCGGGCGCCGGTGGGGAGTCAGCGCCGAGGGAGGTGATTGGAACGGCCAGGGCCAGGCTGGCGACGAGGGCGGGCAGGAGGCGGGTGCGGGAGGTCATGGGGAGAGAAGGTGGGAAGCCGAATGGGGCTGGCGAGTCAAAGGCTGAGTCGGGAGCAGAACGCGAGGGCCTTGCGTGCTACGGGCAAGTGGTTGGGCCGTACATCGGGGCATTCCCGGCAGAGGTCTGCCGCGTTACAGCCGATCTCATCTCCCGGTGCCCACCCGACCGGGCTTTGCCTGTCGCGTCACGCATGCCGTGATATGACAGGCAGAGCCCGGCTGAGGCATCGCGGCCTGCTTGCTGCGGCTTGACTGCATGGCGGCGGCATCATGGCAGCCTGATGGCAATGGCCGTTAAGCAGGACGACCGAGCGAAGCAAGGTGACTCAACTCCAGCGCCGTACTATTCCCCGCTACCTGCGAGCCATCGGACCGGTTATTTCCCCGGCTTGTGCTGCATGCCGCGGCGGTGGACATCGGCCCAGTGCGTGTCGGGGATGATGGGGCCGAGGTGGCGGACGGTTTCGGCGCCGACCAGCGAGGCGAGGGCCCCGGCGGCCGGCAGGGACCAGTCCTTGAGGTAACCGTAGAGGAAACCCGCGGCCCAGGCGTCGCCGGCGCCGTTGGAGTCGATGGCGTCGGTGACGGCCAAGGGAGCGATGCGGTGCAGTTCCTGGCCGCGCGCGATCCAGGCGCCGTCCTTGCCGAGGGTCACGGCGGCGGTGCCGCCGAACTCGGCGAGGCGCTTGGCGTGGGCGGCGTAGTCCTCGGGACCCTTGGCGGGCAGGTCGGGGAAGAGCGTGCGCGCCTCGTCCTCGTTGGCGAAAGTCAGGGCAAGGCCGCGCTTGAACTGTTTCAGCAGCCATTCGCGGGAAGCGCCGACGACCTCGAAGGAGGCGAGGGAGAGTCCGACGGTGGCACCGGCGGCGCGGGCGGAGTCGAGGAAGGCGTCGGCGAGGGCCTGGTTGAATACCACGTAGCCCTCGATGTGGACGTGGCGGGTGCCCTCGAAGTCGCGGGCGTGCACTTCGGAGGGGTCGAGGCTCATGACGGCGCCGAGGCAGGTGCGCATCGTGCGCTGGGCGTCGGGGGTGGTGAGCGCGAGGCAGCGGGCGTTGGGCAGTTCGGCGTGGTGCTTGAACCGGCCGGTATGCACGCCCGCTTGCGCAAAGCGGTCGCGGTAGAGCCGGGCCAGATCGTCGGCGCCAAGCTTTCCGACAAAGGCGGTGCGCAGGCCGAGGCGGGCGGCGTTAAAGGTGGTGTTGGCCGCCGACCCGCCGGGCGTGAAGAGCGGCTTGGCCGGGAGTTTGGCGACGATCTGCTCCATTTCGTCGGGCTCGACCATGACCATCCCGCCCTTGGCGCCCGGGACGTGCAGCAGAAAGCTTTCGGGCACGGGTGCCACGATATCCATGATGGGGGCGCCAACGCCGATGAGGTCAAAGGTGTGTTGCATGAGATGAGGCGAGCGTGGGTAGTCGAGAGTCGAGAGCCGGAAATCCGGAGCGAGCCGCCGAGAAAAGGCAACAGTCTGAGTGGTCCCGGTCGCAGTCTTCCGGCTCTCGACCCTCAGCTCTGGACTCTCAACTGGATCATTGGCCCCCGCCGACGATGAGGTCGGTGGTGACCAGGAGCTCGTCATCAACCTCGACGACGATGGCATAGGTGCCCGGCATGGGGAAAGTGAGGCCGCGGACCTCGTTGATGAGGTTGATTTGCTGGGTCGGGCCGGGGGACTCGAAGGTGCGCTCGATGACGGGCTTCGCGGCGGAGCCTTCGAGGCCGAACGAGATCTTCAGCTTGTGCTCGCCGGTGGCGCAGTCGGTGAGCGACAGGAACCAGACCAGGTGCGGATGGCTGATGGGGAAGCGGAGCGAGTTGATGTTCGAGAACACGCCGAGAATGGTGGGCTTGCCGGTCGCAGGGTCGAGGTGGACGCCGTCGCAGGTGAGCCAGCAAAGCAACTGGGGCTTGGATTTCATCGCGGGCAGTGCGGGGGTGGTTGGGGACCGGGGCAAATCATTTTGGTGGGCAGCGCGGGTTCGCCTGGCGGGCGTTTTCTCCGGGTGGGGGCACCCGGACTGCAAAAGCGATTTTGATGGAGTCCAGGTGCCTTCACCCGGAAGGCGATGGGAGCTGTTTTCCGGCCTGGCCATGGGGTCCCCGGCCCAAATCCCAATTTCCCACTCCCAAATACTCCGCGGTCATCGCGGTCTTTTCCTTGCGCGGGCTGGAGGGCACCATTTAACCCTCTCCGATGAAGTACATCTTCGTGACGGGTGGGGTGGTTTCTTCCCTGGGCAAGGGACTGACCGCGGCGTCGCTCGGCGCCTTGCTGGAGCTGCGCGGCCTGAAGGTGCGCATCCAGAAGTTCGACCCCTACCTCAATGTCGATCCGGGCACGATGAGCCCCTTCCAGCACGGCGAGGTGTACGTGCTGGAGGACGGCGCCGAGACCGACCTCGACCTCGGCCACTACGAGCGCTTCACGAGCGGCAAGCTCTCGCGCCTCAACAGCCTTTCCTCCGGCCAGGTCTACGAGAGCGTCATCCAGAAGGAGCGGCGCGGCGATTATCTCGGGAAGACGGTGCAGGTGATCCCGCACGTCACGAACGAGATCAAGGAACGCATCTACGCGGGCGGGAAGGATGTCGACATCCTCATCACCGAGATTGGCGGCACGACCGGTGACATCGAGGGGCTGCCGTTCCTCGAGGCCATGCGGCAGTTCGCGCTCGAGGTCGGGCCGAAGGAGGTCGTCTTCATCCACGTCACGCTCGTCCCGTACCTCAACGCCGCGGGCGAGCTGAAGACCAAGCCCACGCAGCAGTCGGTCGCGAAGCTCCGCGAGATCGGCATCCAGCCGCACGTGCTGGTCTGCCGCACCGACCATCCGCTCGACGGCGACCTGCGCGAGAAACTCTCGATGTTCTGCAACGTGCCGGTGAAGGCCGTGATCGAGTGCCGCGACGTCGACCATTCCATCTACCAGCTCCCGCTGGCGCTTCAGAAGGAGGGGATGGATTCACTCGTGCTCGGCCTGCTGGGTCTGAAGCACCCGCCGGCGGCCCGTAATGTCTGGCTGGATATCGTCAGCCGCCTCCTGAACCCGAGACACGAGGTGACGATCGGCGTCGTCGGGAAATACATTGAGCTGCAGGACGCCTACAAGTCGGTCTACGAGTCGATCACGCACGCGGGCATCGCCAACAACTGCAAGGTCAACATCCGCCGGATCGACGCCGAGGACCTGGAGAAGCGCAATGGCACGAAACTCCTCGCCGGTCTCGACGGCATCCTGGTGCCCGGCGGCTTCGGCGACCGCGGCACTGAGGGCAAGATCGCCGCGGCCCGCTATGCCCGCGAGAAGAAGGTCCCTTATTACGGCCTCTGTCTCGGCCTCCAGATCGCGGTCATCGAATTCGCCCGCAATGTGCTCAAGCTCCCGGGCGCCAACAGCACCGAGTTCGATCCCAACGCGCGCCATCCCGTCATCAACATGATGGAGGAGCAGAAGCAGCTCATCGACAAGGGCGCGACCATGCGCCTCGGCAGCTATGAGTGCGCACTCACTCCGGGCTCGAAGGCGGCCCGCGCGTACAAGGCGGCCAATGTCCGCGAGCGCCACCGCCACCGCTACGAGGTCAACAACGCCTATGTCGGCCAGATCCAGCGCGCCGGCCTGATGGTCAGCGGCATCAACGCCAAGCGGAACCTCGTCGAGATCGTCGAGCTCAAGGACCACCCTTGGTTCCTGGCCGTCCAGTTTCATCCGGAATTCCAGTCCAAGCCCAACCGGGCGCACCCGCTCTTCGCGGCGTTCATCGCGGCGACGATCAAGCTGCAGGGCGGGAGGAAGAAGAAATAAGGCCGATGGGACCTATGGGGCTCATGGGCCCGACGGGAGCCCCGCATCCTCTCTTATGCTCTTTCACCCCAAGAAACTCCTCCTGATCGCCGGCCCCTGCTCGCTGGAGAGCAGGCGCGTCTGCCAGCCGGTCGCCGAGGCCCTGGTGAAGCTCGGGGAAAAGCGGAAGGACCTGCGGATCATCTTCAAGGGCTCCTTCGACAAGGCCAACCGCACCTCGCTCGCCGGCCCGCGCGGCACGGGCATGGAGGAGGGCCTGGCGCTGCTGGACTGGGTGAAGCGCGAGTACGGGTTGCCCGTCCTGACCGATATCCACGAGTCCGCGCAAATCCCGGCGGTCGCCAAGGTCTGCGATGTGCTGCAGATCCCGGCGTTCCTCAGCCGCCAGACCGACCTGCTGCTCGCCGCCGCGGCCAGCGGGCGCGTCGTCAATGTGAAGAAGGGGCAGTTCCTCGCGCCGCAGGACATGGCGCATGTGACCGGCAAGCTCCGCGCCGGTGGCGCCCGCGAGATCTGGCAGACCGAACGCGGCACCACCTTCGGCTACCAGAACCTGGTGGTCGACATGCGCTCCTTTCCCATCATGGCGCAGAACGGTTACCCGACGATCTTCGACGCCACCCACAGCGTGCAGCTGCCCAGCGCCGGCGGCGGCAAGAGCGGCGGCCAGCGCGAGTTTGTGCCGCCGCTGGCCAAGGCGGCCCTCGCGGCCGGTGCGCAGGGCCTCTTCATCGAGACCCACCCGAATCCTGAAAAGGCCATCAGCGACGGCCCGAACATGATCGCACTGAAAAACCTGCCGGACCTGATCGACGATTGCCTGGCGGTGTGGCGCGCGGTGCGGAGGTAGCGGCAAATCGTTTTCGTGCCCTTGCTCGTTCCCTCGATCCGTCACGAATTGGCGAAAGGGAACGAGGAAGAGCACGAGTACGATATGCCCCATGAGGCTGCGCCCGGGCTTGAACTAAATCCCAACTTCCAATTTCCAACCACTCCGCGATGATCGCGGCCTCGCATGGAAACCTTCATTATCGATGTCCCCGTGCCCTCCATGGGCGCAACCGTGAGCGAGCTGGTGGTGATCAGCCTGAAGGTCGCCCCGGGCGACCGCGTGGCCAAGGGCCAGAAGATCGCCGAGCTTGAGAGCGAGAAATCCGTCTTCGATTACGAGGCGCCGGGTGACGGCAAGGTGGTGACCCTCGACGCCAAGCCCGGCCAGAGCCTCGTGCCCAATACGCTCTTCCTCCGGCTCGAGACCTCGGATGCGTCGCTCCGCCATCTTGAATCGAAGGGTGCGACGGCCGTCCCGGCGGCTGCCAGCCCGACGGCCTCGGCTCCCCGGCAACGCGTCTGGACCCCGAAGGCGACCAAGCTCGCTCAGGAAGCGGGTCTTGATCCCGCCAAGCTGACCGATATCGCCGCGACCGGACCCGGCGGCCGGGTCTCGGGCGACGACGTCGCGGCCTACCTCGCCAAACACAAGGCTTGATTGCCCGGCCGCAGCGCTTGTCCTAGGCAGCGTTGAACACATCCGAAGAAACCGTCCGCATTGTCGGGGTGGGTTATGCCGTGCCCGGCAACATCCGCGCCAACAGCGAGATCCTGAAGGCCTTTCCGGACCGGACGGAGGCCGAGATGATCCATCTGACCGGGATCAAGGAGCGCCGGTTCGCGGGCCCGGAGGAAAGCGCCACGGGGCTGGCGGCGATCGCGGTGCAGCATGCGCTCACCATGGCCGGCATGAAGGCGGACCAGATCGACGGCATCATCATGGCCACGCTGATTCCCGACCAGCCGGTGCCCTCGATGGCGAGCGCCTTGGCGCGCCAGCTCGGGGTTCCGCGGGCTTTGGCGTTTGACTTAAATGCCGCCTGTTCCGGCTGGCTCTATGCCCTCGAGGTCGGGCGGACCTTCATCCGCTGCGGTACGGCAAAAAACCTGATCGTGGTCACGGCCGAGCTGCTCTCGCGTATCACCAACCCGGATGATCACCGCACGGCCTTTCTTTTTGGCGATGGCGCCGGCGCGGCGATTCTCACCGGTGGGGAGGGCGGCCACCGCCTGCACCAGATGGGACTCTCCGGTGACGCCACCCAGTTTGAGGCGATCCAGCGCCAGGGCGGGGGCGCCCTGATGCCCTGGCCCGAGGCCGCGGGCGGCAACCTCGAGCGGTTTTACCTGCAAATGGACGGGGCGGCGGTTTTCAAGCATGCCGTGGTGGGTTTCGCCGAGGAGATCGAGAAGACGCTCGCGCGGGAAAACCTGAAGCCCGAGGACATCGCGTGGATCGTGCCGCACCAGGCGAACGAGCGCATCCTCAAGGCGGTCAGCCGCCGGGTGGGCATACCTTACGACAAGTTCGTCGTGACGATCGGCAAGTATGGCAACACGAGCGCGGCCAGCGTCTCGATGGCGCTCGGCTGGGCGGCGGAGGAGGGGATTTTCAACGACGGCGATCGGATCATCTTCTGCAGCGTCGGCGCCGGCCTCACCTTCGCGGGTGGATTGCTGGTGTGGTGAAGTTGGGCCGCCCTGCGGCGGTGCGCCAGATTTCCCAGCCGAGGAACCCGGCGGCCCCCGTCCAGGCCACCACGCTCCACCAAAACCACCGCCAAAAGGCCGGAGAGCCGCGGAATTCGACGATGACGTCGTTCGTTCCCGGATCCAGGGGGACCTCCACCAGTCCCTCCCCTGACACCCGGTGGGCCACGCGCCGGCCGTTCAAGGTCACCTTGTAACCTCAGGCATTGACGCGGAAGGTTTCGAGCAGCCCGCCGTCCGGGGCCTCGACGACCGCGTGGTAGGGAGTGAGTGATTGCAGGCGGATGGGCGCGCGATCGGGGTCGAAACGCGAGTAACGGGCCCGGGCGAAGACACCGTCGGGCTTTCCGATGGCAAAGGGGCCGGTGTAGGCGATCTCGATCTCGAGGGGCTGGGTGCCGGTGTTCCAGAGGGAAACGGTGCGGCTGCTCTCCGGGCCGGTGCCGAATGACACGCCCTGGCCCGAATCGGGCATGATGTACTCGCGGTGGAAACCCTGGCCGCGAAAAATCATGACGCCATTCGGGATGTGCTCGATCTGCTCGAAGCGGAGCAGGCGGTGTTCGCCCGGCGCGAGCGGGAGCATGGGGCGGAGGTAGATCCACTCGGGTCCGGTCGGGATATGGGAACCGGTGAAGGTGATTTCCGCGGATGATCCCGTTTCCATGGCCCGGGCCATGGCGTCGGGGCCGACAAGAAGTTGGCTCTTATCCGCGGACCAGAGGCGGCTTTCGATCCGGGGATCGAGCACGCCATGGCTGAAATACCGGGGCGCGCGGAGCAGGTCGTAGGAGTAGCGCTCGAGCGGGCTGTTTTCCGGCCGCATAAGGCGCGTGTGGACCTCCTCGGATTGGGTAAATTCGAAGGCCTTCCGGATGGCGCCGGCGTGTTGCCACGCCGACCAGGGCAGGACCCCGACCAGTAGTGCGATCCAGACCCGCCCGAAGCGCGGAGCGTGGGCCAGGCTGTCGGCGGCCGCGATGAATCCCGCGACGAGCAACAGGGGGATGGCCGCGGGCAGGAGGCGCAGGATATAACTGATGCCGATCACGGAGGTGATTTCCTCCGGGGTATTGCGCCAGATGAAGCGGGTCGCATCGGGCAGGACAGGGATCATCGAGAGAAAGAGCAGGAAAACGGCACTGAATCCCCAGCGGGCGAAGCGCGACCCCTTGCCTTGCCAGAGCAGAATCGAGCCGGCGACAAACACCAGCCAGCCGGCCAAGCCGGGCTGATCCGAGGTGCCCGGGAAACCCGGTGGGCGGAAAAGCCCGGTCCAGTTTGCGGCGCGGTCCGCGATGGACTGATCGATCAAGCCCCCTGCCTCGTTGGGCCAAGCAAAGAACCGTCCCGAGAGCGCGGCGGCCAATCCCAGAACGGGCCCGGCGGATGCTTCAAGGGAGGAGGGGGAGGGCCACCAGGACGGCCAGCGCAGACCGGCGAGGAATGAGGCGGCCAGGAACAGGCAGCCTAGGCCGGCGAAAGGGACAAGCTGGGGGCGAACCCACCAAAGGAGGAGTGCCGCGGCGGCGAACAGACCCGCCCAGCGCGGGCTCCGGTCTTGCAAGGCCCGAAAAGCGGCGGCGGCGATGCCGGCGAGCGCGAGGGCCGGCAGGACGACGTCGCGGAGCGGAGAGCCGGAATTCCGCGTGATTTCGGCCATGGCGGCCATGTACCCGGCACACAACGCCCCGAAGACGCCGGCGGCGCAGCCCAAGGCAACGAGCATGGCTGCTGGCGGTTTTTGGCCGCACAGTATCCCGGCAACCATGAAACCGGCCGCGAGGCTGGCCAGCAGGGCCTGGGGCGGATGGCAGAACCACAGGGCGGCCGCAGCGATGCCGACCATGATGCCGACGCGTGTGGTGGGCTTTTCGGTCAGCCGCGCGATTGCCCCATAGAGCAGCACCAGGACCGGGAGCGCGCACCAGGTCATGTACATGTCGTGCGCGATCAGGGGCGTGGTGAGGGCCGGGCTGGAGATAAACAGCACGGCAAACAACAGGGCTGTCCACCGGTGCAGCGGACGCAGGAGCACCAAGGTCACGTACATGGCGAAGGCCCCGGCCAATCCTGCGGCAATGAGGGCGAGATGCTGGACCGCGACGGGTGTCAGGCTCTGTCCTGTCAGCAGGTCGAGCAAGGCCCCAAGATTCTCCAGCACCGGTGCGCTGCGGTGCGGGTGGACGGCGCCGTTGAAGGCGAAGGAGGTCTCGCCAGCCAGCACCGGGAAGTGCCCGGCGCGAGCTTGGGTGAGGAAATCCGTCATCAGCCGGCCGTACCAGGCCGCGTCGATCGGACCCACCAGTCGCGGGGTGAAGTACGGCCACATGGTTCCGACCGAACATCCGCCCACGAGCATCAGCCGGATCCTCTCCAGGCCCGAAACCGCTTGGCCCTGACACGCCAGGCGCCCGATCAGGCTGAACAAGAGCGCGAGGCATTGCGCGAACGCAAAAAGGAGGGCTCGTCCGGACGCACCCCCGGGCCAGAGGGGCAGGGTCGCGGCCAAGCTGAAGCCGATGAGGGTGAGGATCGCGTGCCCGAGGAGATTTCGCGGCGGGAAGATCCGCCGGACGCAGGCCAAGGCGGTCAGCAGACCGAACATTCCGAACCATTGCCCAAGGCCAGGATGCAAGGCTGACAGACGTGCGGCGGTGACGACGGCGAAGGTTCCGGTCAGGATTTCTCCCGCGAGATGGGAAATCCCGTCCCATCCGGCCAGGGAGTTTTTCGACGGGCGCGGGCCGGGCTGGTTTGGCGCGGTGAGGGAGGAGTGCACCATCGGTCTGTTAACCTTCAGGCCCGGTGCTTACCCGGCCTGCAGCTCATGGCTGAGCACACTGAGTGCGTAGACTGCGGCGGTTTCGCACCGCAGCACGAGCGACCCCAGCGTGATGGGTTCGAAACCGGCCGACTTCGCCACGCTGAGCTCGGCGGGCGTGAAGTCGCCCTCGGGCCCGACCAGCCAGAGCACTTTCGCTGGGGCGCGGTTCTGCGCGGTGCGGAAGGCAGCGAGGACGGACTTTAGTGGCTTGGCACCGGGCTGGAGGCTGGCGATGAGCTTCAGGTCGAAACCGCGGGCGGATTCCATGAACGCCGCGGCCTTTTGGACCGGGAGGATCTCCGGGAGGAAGGGATTGCCGCATTGCTTGGCGGCCTCGAGGGCGGCCGACTGCCATTTGGCGGTTTTCCGGTCAGAGCGCTCGCCGTCGAGATGCACCTCGGTGCGTTCGCTCTCCAGCGGGATGATGGCGGCGGCGCCGAGCTCGGTGGCCTTGCGCACGATGGCATCCATCGACGGGCCCTTCGGCAGCGCCTGGCCGAGCGTGATCGCATAGGGGAGGGGGCGCGCCTGCTGCAGGAAGCGGACCTTGAGCTCGGCGGCATTCCTGCGGTCGCTGGCGAGCTCGCAGATCCACTCCGAGCCGCGGCCGTCAAAAGCGACCACGGTGTCGCCGGGGCGGGCGCGGTTCACGGCGATGAGGTGGTGGGATTCGTCGCCGGAGAGCGTAATCGTGGCGGGCTCGCGGGTCGCCGGGGCACAGAAGACGCGGAAGTCGGGCATGCGCTTTCTTGTCACGAAGCAAGCGCCGGAAGCAAAGCCTGATTCCGGGGGGGCGCCCGCCGGTCTTCGTCCGCTGCCCTGTTCGGCCATCGTGAGCGCCAGAGCCGCTCCTCACTCATCCATTTCCAACGGCCAATTCCGCGCTTCCCCCGGGCGGATCTCCCAACCGGATCCAAATCGCTGCTTGCGTCGGCCGCGGTGCTTTTGTCGCATGCCGGGACGCGTCGCCCGGATGGCGGAATTGGCAGACGCAACGGACTCAAAATCCGTCGCCCTCTAAAGGCGTGGGGGTTCGAGTCCCCCTCCGGGCACCATGCTAGAGGAGACAACCAGGTCGGGCCGTTTCGCGAGACCCTCGCTGCCCTTGAGATGGTGATGCCAAATAATGGAATGGTTCGGCTTCGGCTTTTATGAACAAAGCGCTCATTGAAATTGAGATGGGGCTGCCGACACGTTGCATTTTTGTGCCTTGACCAGGTCGCTTTATTTGGGCCACTTGTAGCTCCTCTGGAATGTTTATTCTGGAATTTCCCTGTTAAGTCAGCTGTCAGTTGCCACCGGCCTTACCCTTAGGAATTACCCCGTGATTTCGTCTTGATTCGTAGCGCCGCCTGCTCCTCGAGCAGTTTCTCGCGCTCTGAACATACCGATCTTTGGGACCTACGGGTTGCCGGGTGGTTCCCCCCCCCACCCAACCCAAGTACCATGAGCTCAAATCCAAGGTCATCCTGCGGAGACAAGACACGAGGCCAGTCCGGCCCCGTTTTGGTTCAGATCGGAAAATTCGCCCGGCGCCTGCCCGGCGTGTGCGGCCTCGGCGGCCTCGCCATGCTGGCGCTGACGACGAATGCGAGTGCGCAGCTTGCGCCCGCTCCCACGGTCGACGCGGCCACCCTCACGAAATACGACCGCAATGCCAACGGCATCATCGATGGCGATGAGCAGGCGCGGATCGACGCCGACGCCAAGTCGACCGGCGAGGTGATCAAGATGAACCCGTTCGAGGTCACGACGGATGCCGACCGCGGCTTCCAGAGCGGCGCCGTCGGCACGACAGCCCGTATGAAGGTCGACCTGGCCGACACCCCGGTTTCTTACTCGATCATCAACCGCGCCTTCATCGATGCCCTCGGCATCTCGGACATGGGTGAGGCGGCCGCCTGGGCGACCAACCAGACCTGGCTCGTGACCGACAACGGCGGCATGAGCAACAACAGCGCCCAGCAGTACTTTCAGCGCGGCCAGACGGTCAGCACCGGCACCGCGAGCGGCACGGGCAGCCAGCGCAACTCGTTCCAGAACGCCAGCTCGATCAACGACAGCTACAACGTGGAGAGCTTCGACTTCGGTCGCGGCCCGAATGCGGCGCTCTTCGGCGCCGGTTCCGGCGGCGGCGGCTTGGGCGGCATCTCCAGCACCCAGACCAAAAAGGCGCGCTTCGACCAGTCCCGCACCACGGTCTCCGCGGTCTACGGTTCATGGAACTACCAGCGCCTCACCGTCGATTACAACCGGCCGATCAATGAGCGCATCGGCATCCGCCTCAATGCGGTCACGCTGAACGGCGACGGCTGGCGCAACCGCGAGGCCACCGTTACCCGCGGCCTCACTGGCACGATGACCTGGAAGATCACCAGCACGACCGACTTCACGATCGAGGTTTCCCATGAGTCGAAGCAGGCCCACTCGGTGGGCACCGGCTTCGACGAGTATATCTCTGGCTGGGACGGCGTGACCGTCTTCCGCGGCCCGATCACCAACGCCATGCTCACCACGAACGCCACGCTCGGCGCCACCTCCTCCGGTGGCAGCCAGGTCTTCGGGGTGAACCCGATCACGGGCACCGTGGGCCTGACCTTCAACGGCGAGCCGAACGGTGTTAACCGCGTCGGCAGCGACTTCATGGTCGCCGACCTCCGCAAGGGCACGTTGCTGAACTATCGTAACAACCCGATCACCCGTCGCGCCGATGCCACGAGCCGGGTCCCGGTCTGGTCCAAGCTGGCGCCCAACGGCCAGTACTTTCAGCGGGCCACCATGCCCCTCCAGGGCGACGGCGCCGTCCAGCCGTCCTTCGGCGTGGGCCGCATGAACCAGTACCCCGACAACCTTCAGTCGCTTCCGGGCGACATGTATAGCCGGGTGTTTGCGAACTCGAAAATGCGCCCGCCCAGCTATCGTTTCACGGGCACGCTTGATATCCCGACCACCTGGAGCTGGGCCAAGGCCCTGCAGGCAACCATCACCCAGCGCGTGGGTCAGAACCTGTTCCTCGACATCAGCGCTGACGTGAACCGCGTGCACAGCGGCACCCGGAACTTCGACCAGCCGAACAGCTCCGGCGTCCCCGAGGGCGGCCGCTTCGTGATGCTGGACATCAACCAGATCCTGCCCGACGGCTCCCCGAACCCCAACTTCCTCGAGCCCTATTCCACGATGGCTCCCGGTGGCCGCGAGGACTGGACCGCCGACCAAGGCGTCCGTTTCAACGTCGTTTACACCAACCTGGACCTGAAGAAGTGGGGCAGCTACGTCTTCAACTTCCAGGGAGGCGCCTCCCAGCGCGACACCAAGACGCGCGGCTGGGTCGTGGTGACCGCCCAGAATGCCGATTCCCGCCGCTGGGCGACAAGCGACACGCTCCGCATCCGCAACAACTGGTCGGACGCGAGCCACCAGTACTACGAGCCGACGTCCTTGACCTACACCGGCGTGGATTGGACGAATCCCAATGCCCCGGTCATTCAGGCGCCGACCAAGCTGTCGCCGCGCAAGATCCTCGGCCAGTCCCCGGGTAACGGTGGCACGAACTGGAGCTCCGGCTTCGACCAGGACCGGTACTACCTCGCGCACGCGCAGGGCAAGTACTTCAACAACAGCCTCGTCGTCACGGCGGATTACCGCCGCGCCTTCGCCTTCCGCGCCCGCAAGGGAGCCGTCGGTTTCGGCGAGCTGCCGACCAACTGGGATGCGGCCACGCCGTACTTCCTGCCGGACGCTCCGAAGGATTACTTCACGATGACCTACATCCAGAAGAACACCACCACGGGTGCGGTCCTCTCGACCAAGCCGGTGCTGGCGACTTCCCGTCCGCGCACGACGGATGCGGTCACCGGCCTGTCGATCTATAATCCGTTCTTCGCCGGGGACCGCTTCCGCAACGACTACAATGCCCCCTCGCGCCGCTCCTACAGCGACTCGAAGAACCTTGGCATCGTGTTCAATCCGTCGTTCGCGAAGTGGATTTCTCCATACGTGAATTACAGCACCAGCTACACGCCGCCCAATGCGAATGCGCAGGACATCAACTTCAATTCGATCACGCCCACGAGCGCCTTCGGGTACGACATGGGTGCGAACGTGCGCTTCTTCAACAACAAGCTCACGCTGCGGCTGAACTACTACAAGAACACGCGTGAGAACAACACGACCACGCCGACCACCAACGGCCCGATCAACTCCCTCTACCAGTCCAATCGTTTTGACGACATCGACGCCACGAGCGCCGGCCGCAACACCCTTGGCCTCGAGGACCTCCCGGGCAACGGTGACTATCAGGATGCCCGAAGCGACGGCCGTGAGGTCGAAATCTCAGCGACCATCATCCGCGGCTGGCGCCTGACGCTCAACGGCGGTTGGGGCTTCCAGACCAACTCGAACCAGTACCCGCTGTCGCGGGCTTATGTTCCGGCCAACGCAGGTAACTTCAAGACGATCCTGGAGCAGGCCGGCGGCAAGCTCGACACGTCTCAAAAGCCGAGCGGCGCTCCGAGCGCCCCGGGCTTGGCCGTGTTGGATCCGGCGGTCACGGGGGTTCTCCTTGACCAGCAGCAGGCGGTGAACGCGTACAACAACATCTGGGTCGCCTATGAGGCGTTCAAGAACATCGTGAACGCGCGTACGCCCAACCAGCCGATCATCAACGGGTTCAACGACTACACGATCCAGTCAGGCAAACTGCAGGGTCTCCGCCTCGGCATGGGTGTCCAGTGGCAGGGCTCCGTTCGCCTCGCCAATCTGGGCAGCCAGACGATCCTGGATCCGAATAACCCGATCCCAACCGCGATCGACGATCCCTCGGTGAACAACAATAACCTTTCCTACCTGAAGGGTTCCTACCGTTCGACCGCGACGTTCGCGTACCCGCTCAAGCTGAAGAACAACAAGACCCTCGACCTGAATCTGGTCATCACCAACCCGATCAACGATCGCGGGATCGTCTGGGGTGATGCCTCGCTCGGCACCGGTTTCGCCAACTTCCGCCAGCCGGCGGGAGACCTGACGAAGCCGAACCGCGTGGGCCGTCCTGGTCTCGTCAGCCGTTTCAAGGAGCCGATTGGTTTCAAGCTGACCGGCACCTACACGTTCGGCGGCGGTCGCTGAGCCACCAAAATGAGAAAATATTCGGAGCGGGCTCAGTACCCGCTCCCTCGCGGCCGGGGTCCCTCGGGACACCGGCCGCTTTCATTTTGAGTCTGTACCCGCCCGGGCGGCGGCTTGGGGTCAGGTCCTCCCCACACCGGTGCCTGACCCGGACTGGTGCCGCGGTGCATGTCCCGATGGGGTGGCGGGGGAGGGCGGCTGGGCCTGAATGCAGCAGTGAGGTTTCGGCAGTACCAATTGGAGCACCGGCTTCGACCAGGATCGTTACTACCTGGCTCATAACCAGGGCAAGTTCTTCAACGGCGGCGTCGTGCTCACCGCCGACTACCGCCGGGCCTATGCCTTCCGCGCCCGCAAGACCAACGATGACCTCGGCAACCTCCCGGCTGGCTGGGACGCTGGAACGGCGATCTCCAGGCCCGACGCTCCGGCCAATTACTTCACGATGACGTATCTGAAGAAGAACACCTCCACGGGTGTGATTATCAGCACGAAGCCGCAGCTCGCGAGAGCCCGGCCGCTTTTTTTTGCCGTATGGCCAGGG
>CAMDOO010000012.1 GCA_945903545.1 Opitutus sp. GAS368
ATGGGCGATCGTTCCGCCGGCAGGGTGGTTTTCGCCAGCAGCTGTGCCGTCTGTCACACTCTCTTTGGCGAAGGAGGCAAGATTGGACCTGACCTCACCGGTGGCCAGAAGCGCCGGAACCTCGACACGCTGCTCGCCAAGGTCGTTGACCCCAACTCGGAACTCCCGCTCGAGTCCCGCCTCACTGTCGCCAAGCTGAAGGACGGCCGCACCGTGGCCGGCATGGTCGCCAACCGGACCGCCAGCACCCTGACCCTGAAGGCCATCGGAGACCCGGTCACCGTGGCGCTCAGCGACATCGCCTCGACCGAACTGGCGCCCTATTCCCTCATGCCCGAGGGGCTGCTTGAGGGCCTCGATGCCACCCAGCGACGCAATCTCGTGGCCTACCTGATGGGCGACGAGCAGGCCCCGCTTCCCGCCACACCATGATGAATTTTTCCGACCCCAGTTGCCCCCACCACCCAGCCCGTAACGATACCCCATGAAAACGAAATATACCGGCAGTCTCGTCGTGATCAGCATCGCGGCCCTCACCTTCGTCGGTCTGACGGCGCAGAACGCCCCCGCCCCCCAGCCGGTCGCGGTGGCTCCGACCATGACCTCGCTGACCCCGCCCCAGCAGGCGGCGGTGGTGGCGATGAATAACAACCTGACAGCCCTGACGCAGGCGCGCACGACCGCCCAGGCCGCCCTGGCCCAGGCAACGTTCACACTGAGTGGGAGCGCGGCGGATCGTCAGTCGAAGGCGGCGGCCCTGGGCGCGGCCGAACAGGCGCTGGCGCTCGCCCGCGCGACCGCGATGGCGCAAATCCAGGCTGGTCCCAGTCGACTTTCCGTGGCGCAGATCCAAAACGTCGCGCGCGCGGCCGGAGCCCTGCCCGCGAAGAAGCGCCTCTTGATCTGGGCTGACACCCGGAATGGGGTGTCCCAGCATGACTTCACCTCCCACGCGATGGCGGTGATCGAGCGCATGGGCTACGAGTCGGGACTGTGGGACACCTTCATCCGCACGGATTCGGAGATCATTTCCTATCAGCCGCAAAAGACGGCCGGGCCGGACGGCAAGGCGCAGGGTGGCGCGAGTGGCGGCCCGAGCCTCAACAATGTCGATGCGATCTTCTCGCTGGCGCACCGCGAGGCACCGCTGAGCGACGCCCAGAAAGCCGACCTGTTCAAGTTCGTGCGTGATGACGGCAAGGGATTCATCACCGGCCACACCGGACTTACCGCCATGACGCAGTGGCCCGAGTTTCGCGAAATGATCGGCGGCGATTACGGCGGCCATAATATTGGCTACGCCCACACCCTCGTCGTGGAGGACCCGAAGTGGCCCGGTGCCAGCGCCTTTCCGGCCCGCATCGAGATGAGCGAGGAGTGGTACCATCTGCTGAACTACTCGCGGGAGAAGATCCGCGTCATCATGCGGCTCGATCTCTCCAAGTTTGAAGGCGGTAATGCCGCGGTTCAGGCCGGCGGCGGTGACTTTCCGGTCGCTTGGGCCCGCCAGTACGGCAAAGGCCGCGTCTTCGGCTCCACCTTCGCGCACGCGACCGAAAGCTGGGACAACCCCATGATCCAGACCCTGTATTTTGAGGCGATCAAATGGGCCCTCAAGCTGCAGGACGCCGACGTCACGCCCCGGCCGGTGCCGGCCGCAGTGACGCTGGGGAAGAAACAATAGATTTTTTGATTTCCGGCCGGCGGGGGCATGTGAACTATGCCTCCGCCGCCGGATTGCCAGCCGGCGGCGTGCCTGGAGGGCGGGCTCCAGACACGCTTGTCAGTTTTATCCCAAGACTTTTTCGATGAAAAAAACACATTCAAACGGCGAGACCAACGGCGCCATGCAGGGCTGGAAGACATCGATCGTGACGTCCGACCCCGGTAACATCTGGATCCGCGGCTACGACACCGTGAGCCTGATGCAGCGCGGAAGCTTCGCCGACGTCATCTACCTGCTGCACCGCGGCGAACTGCCCAGCGCCGCCGAGCGCCGCCTGATCGAGGCGCTGCTGATTGGCATCTCCGACCACGGGGCCGGGGCCCCGTCCTGCGCGGTGGCGCGCATGGTGGCCTCCAGTAACCGCCAGTCGGTGGCCGCCGCCGTGGCGGCCGGGGTGCTAGCCATTGGTGACGAGCATGGTGGGGCGGGCACGCCTTGCATGGAACAGATTGCTGATTGCCTCGCCCGGGTGAGCAACGATGGCGTCAGCCTGCAGGAGGCCGCCGCCGCCGTCGTCGGCAAGGCGATCATCGAGAAGCGCCGACTCGCCGGCTTCGGCCATCGCGTGCACCACACGAAGGACCCGCGCATCGATTTCATTTTCGGCCTGGCCCGCAAGCACAAGGTCGCCGGGGATGGCGTCCGCGCCGTCCTCGCCCTGGAGGCGGAAATCGCGCGCCGGATCAAGCCGCTGCCCGCCAATATTGACGCCGCGCTGGCCGCCATCCTGCACGACCTCGGTTTCCCGCCCTCCGCAGCCCGCTTCATCTTCATCGTCGGCCGCGTGGCCGGCATCACCGCGGAGATCGCCGAGGAGTACATGCGCGAGCGGCCCATGCGCGTGCGCATTCCTGTGACTTACGACGGCAAGGCGCCGCGCAAGCTCGGCGTTGCCAAGGGGAAAACCCGCCGATGAGCGCCGCCGTCGCCGCCAAGCCCCCCAAGGTTCTCACCGAGCAGGAACGCCGCCACGCGCAGGACCTGCTCCAGCGCGCCCGCGCCGCGATGCAGGCCGTCGCCGGCTACGACCAGGCCGCCGTCGACCGGCTGTGCCGCGCCGTCGGCTGGGCCGGCGGCAACCTGCCGACTGCGACCCGCCTCGCCAACATGAGCGTCGATGAGAGCGGCATGGGCGGCCGCGAGCCGACCCGCCGCGCCAAGGTGCAGGGTGTCCTCCGCGACGCCCTTCGCCAGAAGAGCGTCGGCATCATCGAGGAGATCGCGGGGAAGGGGATCGTGAAGTACGCCAAGCCCGCCGGCGTCATTGCCTCGCTCGTCCCCGTCACCAGTCCCTACGTCACCCCGATCACCACGGCGATCTACGCCCTGAAGTGCGCCAACGCCGTCGTTTTCTCGCCGCATCCGTCGAGCCGGAAGACCACGGCCGAGACGGTGCGCATCATGCGCGCCGCCCTGAAAAAGGCCGGCGCTCCCGAAGATCTTATCCAGTGTGCGGAGAATCCCTCCATCCCGCTGGCCAATGAGATCATGCGCGTGTGCGACCTCACGATCGCCACCGGCGGTCCGGCGATGGTCCGTGCCGCCTACAGCTCCGGCAAGCCCGCGTACGGCGTCGGCGCGGGGAACGCGACCATGGTGATCGACGAGACGGCCGATGTCATCGAGGCCGCGCGCAATTCCGCGATCAGCAAGACCAATGATTACGGCTCCGGCTGCTCGGCCGACGGCAACCTCGTGATCGATGCGTCCATCTACGCCGCGATGCTCGACCGGCTCCAGGCCGAGGGCGGCTACCTCGTCAACGCCGTGGAGAAGGCGAAGCTGCAAGTCGCCTACTGGGATACCGAGGGGCTCCGCACCGCGGATACCATCGCCCGGCCCGCCACGGTCGTCGCCGCCAAGGCCGGCATCGCGCTCCCCGCGGGCAAGACCTTCTTCGTCGTCGAGGAGACCAACATTGGCCGCGAGCATCCCTTCTCGAAGGAGAAGCTCGGCGTCGTCATGGGCGTCTTCAAGGCCCGCGACTTCGACGATGCGCTCGATCTCGTGCGCCGGATCTTCGAGACCGGCGGCCGCGGCCATTCCTGCGGCATCTACTCCCACAACGACGAGCACATCAACCGCCTCGCCCTGATGGCGCCCGTCAGCCGCATCATGGTCCGCCAGGTGCAGTCGCGCGCCAACGCCGGCAACTTCAATAACGGCATGCCCATGACCTCGAGCATGGGCTGCGGCATCTGGGGCGGGAATATCACCAACGAGAATATTTCCCTGAAGCACTACATGAACGTGACCTGGGTGAGCCGCCCCATCCCCGAGGACCGCCCCTCCGAGGCCGAACTCTTCGGCGAATTCTATAACACCGAGACCTTCTAATGAGCCTGCACCCTAAACCCGATTCCTCCGCCGTCCGCTACGACCTGCCCCCCGGCCCGCGCGTACGACCCACCGCGGGCAAGCGCCTCGCCTCCGATCTCATGGTCCAGTACCTGGAGCGCCTCGGCGTCGAGGTCATCTTCGGCCTCTGCGGCCACACCGTCATCGCGGTGCTGGACTCGCTCAGCCGGAGCAAAAAAATCCGCTTTGTCACGACCCGCCACGAGCAGCTCGCCGCCCACGCGGCCGACGGCTATGCGCGCGCCTCGGGCAAGGTCGGCGTCATGCTTTCGCACCTCGGGCCCGGCCTGACGAACGCTGCCACGGGTGTGGCCAATGCCGCGCTCGATTCCGTGCCCCTCGTGGTGATCGCCGGTGACGTGCCCTCCTATTACTTCGGCCGCCACCCGCACCAGGAGATCAACCTGCACTCCGATGCCGACCAGTCCCAGGTTTACCGCCCGTTCTGCAAACGCGTGTACCGCGTGGACCGGGTCGAGGACCTCCCGCGGGCGCTGGAGCGCGCCTTCCACCTCGCCCAGAGCGGGCGCCCCGGCGCCGTGCTGGTGAGCGTGCCGATGGATCTCTTCTCGGCCGAGCTCCCGGTCGAGGCCTTTTCCAAGTTCCCCACGCCTGTCCCGCCGCCCGCGATGGATCCGGTGACCGCCGCGAAGATCGTCGACGCGCTGGCCCAGGCCGAGCGTCCGGTGCTCTACGTCGGCGGCGGGGTGATCTCCGCGAAGGCGACGCTCGAGCTCGCGGCCCTGGCCGAGGCCCTTGAAGTGCCGGTGGCCCACACCCTGATGGGCAAGGGCTGCCTGCCGCACGCGCATCCGCTGCTCCTGGGCCAGACCGGCTTCTGGGGCATCCCGATCTCCAACGAGACTTGCCGCAATGCGGACCTCATCGTCGCCATCGGCACGCGCATGGCGGAGGCCAACTCCAGCTCCTGGGAGGAGGAGTACACCTTCAAGATCCCGTCGACGCGGCTCATCCACATCGACATCGATGCCGCCGAGATCGGACGCAACTACCCGACCGAGCTTGGCGTGGTTGCCCACGCCAAGGTGGCGCTCGCCGCGCTGGCGGACGCCGCCAAGGGCAAGGCCCACAAGTCCCGCGGCAAGCTCCGCGAGACGATCAAGGCCGGCCGCCAGGCGTTCGCCGCCAACTGGGCCGACCAGTGGAGCTCCGACCAGTTCCCGATGCGCCCCGAGCGCATCCTCAGCGAGCTGCGCAAGCACGTCCCCGCCGATGGCTTCATCGTCACCGATGTCGGCTGGAACAAGAACGGCGTGGCCCAGCAGTTCATCTTCGATGTGCCCGGCACGTTCATCACCCCGAGCGGCCTCGCCACGATGGGCTTCGGCCCGCCCGCGGCGCTCGGCGCGAAAATGGCGCACCCGAACCGCGCCGTGGTCGCCCTCATCGGCGACGGCGGCTTCGGCGCCAACCCGTCCATCCTCGCCACCGCGATGGAGACCGGCCTGCCCGTGATCTTCCTCGTGATGGATAATGCCTGCTTCGGCACCATCGCGGGCCTCTCGAAGATGCACTACGATTCCGACTTCGGCTGCACGTTCGACCGCGAGGGGAAGAACTACCGCGTCGACTACGCGGCCATTGCCCGCGGCTACGGTGCCGAGGGCATCCTGCTCAAGTCCGCCAGCGAGCTCGGGCCGGCCCTGCAGAAGGCCCTCGCCTCGAAGTTGCCGACGCTCATCCAGGCCCCGATGGAGAACGCGCCCACGCCGACTCCCGGACACTGGAACATCAACGATATCTACCGCAAGGGACCCTGAACCTGACCGGATAGGGCGCGACGGGTTCGGCGCGCCACGCCCACGGACAATCCCGGCGGGCCGAACCCATCCCGCCCTACCTGTTAACCCATCCCCATGACACCCCAATCCCCCAGCTCCACCCCCACGCGCGCGCGCTTCGTGATCCTCGGCCTCCTGCTCGTCGGCACGCTGATCAATTACCTCGATCGCACGGTCATGAGCATCGCGGCACCCTCGATGCGGAAGGATCTCGGGCTGACCGCCACCGAGATGGGTTATCTATTCTCGGCGTTTTCGTGGAGCTATGCAGCAGCGCAGCTTCCGGGCGGTTACATCCTGGACCGGATCGGCGTGAAGCTGACCTACTTCATCTCGGTCACCAGCTGGTCGTTCTTCACCCTCTGCCTCGGGTTTGGCCAGGGCTTCAAGTCCCTGCTTGGCCTCCGGCTCGGTCTCGGTGCCGCGGAGGCACCGTGTTTCCCGGCGAACAGCCGCGTGCTCAGCGCCTGGTTCCCGCAGCAGGAGCGCGCCCGGGCCACGAGTGTGTTTTCGCTCGGGATGTACGCCGGCATCGGGTTCCTCAGCGTGCCGCTCAATCTGATCGTGCAGCACTGGGGCTGGCGGGTGCTGTTCTACATTGTCGGTGCCCTCGGCATCGCGTTCGGTCTGCTCTGGATGCGGTTGTACCGCGAGCCGCTGGAAAGCACCTCGGCCAACCAGGCGGAGATCGATCATATCCGGGCCGGCGGCGGCCTCGGGCACCCGGCCAAGCCGATTCCCTTTTCCTGGGTAAATCTCGGCTTTCTGCTCCGCCAGCGCCAGGTCGTGGGCGCCGCGATCGGCCAGTTCGCGGGCAACTGCACGCTCGTGTTTTTCCTCACCTGGTTCCGGCCCTACCTTGCTGACGCCCGCGGGATGGGCTGGATGCTGAGCGGGATTTACTTGTCGCTGCCGTTCCTGGCCGCCGCCGTCGGCTGCCTGTCGGGGGGCGCGCTCTCCGACTATCTCCTGCGCCGCACCGGCTCGGCCACGCTGGCCCGGAAGCTCCCCATCACCTGCGGCTTCATCATGGCCTCGACCATCATCGCTGCAAACTATGTCACGAGCGATGCCGCCATGATCACCGTGATGTGCATCTCCTTCTTCGGTCAGGGCTGGATCAACCTCGGCTGGACGCTCATTACCGATGTCGCGCCGAAGAAACTGCACGGCCTCACCACCGGCTTCTTCAACTTCTGCACCAACCTGGCGGGCATCATCACGCCGATCGTGATCGGTTACGCGATCCAGACGACGGGTTCGTACGCGCTGGGACTGACCTTCATCGCCGGCATGGCCGGTGTGGGCGCCATCTCGTATTTCTTCGTGGTGGGTGACGTAAAGCGGATCGAGTTCGAGGAGAAAACAGCCTGAGCGGCTTTCCCCGCTGCCGGGGGGTAGGGCGGAGATGCCATCTCCGCCGGGCTTGACGGCCGTGGCGGACACGGCGGACATGACATGTCCGCCTTACCTCAAGGTGGCACGGCAAGATCCGCGCAATGTCGGGGCTTGTCTGTCCGTCGCCGCGGGGCGTTGATGGTCATCGCCTTCGTCCCCATGAAGAAACTCAAGAAGCTGCTGTGGATTTCCCTCGGTCTGCTGGTGCTGATCCAGCTCGTGCCCTACGGCCGGTCGCATGCCAATCCGCCGGTGGTGAAGGACGTCGCCTGGGACTCGGCCCAGACCAAGGCGCTGGTGCGCCGGGCCTGCTATGACTGCCACAGCAACGAGACGGTCTGGCCGTGGTACACGAATGTCGCGCCGGTTTCATGGCTCGTGCAACGCGACGTCAATGAAGGCCGGGAGCACCTGAACTTCTCCGAGTGGAACCGCGAGCAGCGCCATGCCAAGGACGCGGCCGCGAGTATCGAGGAGGGCGAGATGCCCATGTCGATCTACCTCCCGCTCCATCCGGAGGCCCGCTTCACCGACGAGGAAACGAAGGCGCTGCTGGCCGGGATCGCCAAGTCGCTTGGACCGCAGAATGCGGCGGGCCAGAAGCGGTGATTCCTCGGATTTTTTGCCACAGAGGCAGAGAGCTCACAGAGCCCAGGCAGTTTTTAACGACTGATTGCCCGGATGGTTTTCGGCTCCGACCCAATCCGTGGCATCCCTTAAATCCGTGGATAAAACGCTTCGAAGGTTCGTCCTCTGCGCGCTCTGCTCTGTGGCAAAAATGGATTGGGCCGCCGATCTCACAATCAGGATCATCCCCGGTTAGAGGTCTACCCGGCACCAGTATCGTGAGTAGCGCCGGCAGACCTCTGCCGGCGGCGATTGAGGGGCACAAAAAGGCCGGTGCCCTGGGAAGGGCACCGGCCTTGTGCTGGCGAGTGGAATCAGCGCCCGCCGCCGAAGCTGTAGGTGCCGGTCAGCTTGTAGCTGATCGGTTCCTTGAGGCGGCTGGCGAGACTGGGCAGTGGGGCCCGGTTCGGCAGGGTCAGATTGCCGCCCGGCTGGCGTGAGGCGGCACCGGAGTTGGGTCCACGTGAGGCGTCAACGAAGTCCACGCCCCGATCATTGATCGGATTGGAGACGACGAGGTTGACGGCAAGGCTCGTGCGGTTCTTCAGCTGGAAGGTGTACGCCAAGGTTGCGGTCGTCTTGTATGATCCCTTCAGGTAAGTGAAGTCGTTGCCGTCGACGCTCGGGTCGTCGATGGCAGTCGGGATCGGACTATTCGGGTCCAGGATGGTCCGGTTGGCCAAGGTGGCGAACGGAGTGGAGCCCTGCCACTGCACGCCACCACCCATGCGCAGGCCGCGCGCCACGCCCGACTGGAGCGTGTAGTCGATGAATCCATTGATCACCGGCTGGTTCGGCTGACGCAGATCACGCGAGGTGTTCATGCTCTGGTAGTTGATCCAGATGTTGTTGTACGCATTGACCGCCTGCTGCTGGTCGAGCAGCGGCCCCGTGATGGTTGCATTGACCACCGCCAGGCCCGGGGCGTTCGGGGCACCGATCGGCTTTTGGGACGTGTCGAGCCGGCCGCCCGCATCCTGGAGGATCGTCAGGAATTCATCGGCATGGTCCGGGACATAGGCCTTGGAGAGCACGAAGTTGTTGGAGTTGGTCGTGAAGCCCCAGCCGCCGTTGAGCGTCAGGCGCATGCCGCGGAACAGATTGGCGCCGATTTCAACCTCGCGGCCATCGCTTCGGTTGTCGCGGTAATCGCCGTTGCCCGGGAGGTCCTCGAGGCCGATCGCATTGCGTCCGGACGCGCTGCTGTCGCTGTCGTCGAAGCGGTTCGACTGGTAGAGCGAGTTGATCGGCGCTGCCACGGGGGCGGTCGCGGTGTTGTTCTTCCGGGTGTTCTTGTAGTAGTTCAACCGCAGGGTGAGGTTGCCCTTGAACAGCCGGAGATTCGTACCCATGTCGTAGCCGAAGGCGTCCGTGGGCTTGATCTTGTCGAAGTTGATGTCGAGGGCCGTCGAGCTGGGCGGCGTGTAGCTCGTGCTGTAGTTGAGGTACGGTGCGAACCACTTGGTGGCGTTCCAGACGATGCCGACGTTCTTCGAGTTGCTGTACGAACGCCGCGAGGGGGCGTTGTAGTCGTTCCGGAAACGCTCATTGGCGAAGATCGGATTCCGGATCGACAGGCCGCTGACCGGATCCGTCGTGCGCGGCCGGGAGGTCGCGAGCACCGGCTTGGTGGAGGTCACGGCACCCGTTGAGGTGTTCTTCTGGATGTAGGTCATCGTGAAGTAGTCCTTCGGGGCATCGGGCAGGTAGAAGGCCGTCATCGCATCCCAGTTAGCGGGGAGATCGCCATCACCCACTCCGGACTTGCGGTCGCGGAAAGCGAAGGCGCGGCGATAATCGCCGGTGACGACGAACATGTTGTCGAAGTACTTGGCTTGGACGTGGGCGAGGTAGAAACGGTCCTGGTCGAAGCCCTTGCTCAGGCCCGAGCCGCCGACGCCCTGGGCGCGGCCCAGGATCATGCGGGGCTTGGCCACGGTGGTCGGCATGATCACCGGGGCGTTGGCATTGGTCCAATCGACGTTGCCCGTGTAGTTCAGTGTGCTTGGGATGTAGTAGGTCTTGACCGGGTCATACCAGTTGGTGCGGATGCGGAGCGTGTCGCTCGCGACCCACCGGCGCGGGTCGGCGTTCTGCGCCGCGACCAGCACATAGGGGACGGTCTGCGTGTCGCGCTGGGAGGCGCCGCCCTGAAAGTTGAAGCTGTAGTTACCCCACTTCTTCAGGTCCAGGTTGGTGTAGGCCACGGTGAGACGGACGCCTTGGTCGGCGGTGTAGTCGTTACGGGGGCCCGGATTCAGCGAGGTGTACGGCTCGAGGAAGTGCCGGTTCGGGGTGCCATCGGGGCTCAGCTGGTTGACGTCGATGAACTCATTGCGGCCGCCCTCGGGGGTGCCGCCGCTCGGTTGATCGAAAGTCTGCTGGGCGGAGTGGACCCGGTTGATGTCACCGCTCAAGTCCACGAACAGGTTCTGCCCGACGCGCTGGGTCAGGGTCGTCTGCAGGCCCTTGGCCCAGCTCCAGGTGGTGGGGGTGTCGATCGTGCCCGTGAAGCGGTAGCTCGGGGAACGGAATAGGGAGTTTTCCTCGGCCCGATACCACATGTCGGCCGGGAGGCCCTGCTTGGTGGTCTTGTAATGGGTCTGACGGCCAATGCCAAACGAGGGCTGGATCTGGCCGTTGCCCTGCAGGGGCAGGGAGCCGTTGCCGGCGCGGACGAAGTACTGCCCGTTGGGGGCGCTCCGGGACCAGAGCGGGGTGCGGCTGGTCTGGTCAGCCTTCACCGTGACTGGCTGATTCTGGTAGTTCATCAGCGTGCCGGTATGGAGGTCGGCCATGAGGAAGACGCCGGCGAGGCGGGTGATGCCGTTCGGTTCACCGTTGAATGTCAGGCCCACGCTGCCGGTGATCGGGTTGACGCCGAAAATCTGGCTGCCGCCCGAGGAGGTGGCTCCCACGGTCGCGTTGCTGGAGTACATGGCGTTGGTGATGGGGCCGCGGAAAACGGTCACACCATCCCAGCCGGAGGCATGGTCGTCGTAGCCATTGCCGACCACGTGGGCCTGCTTCATCTCGTGCGAGACATCCAGGCTGAAGTCGGTCGTGTTCGTAATCTTCCACGTCAGCGTGCCGGAGAGCCCGCGGGTGGTGAAGGACTCGCGCTGGCGCCAGCCATCACCATTGAGGGCGACCGCGTTGAGGCGGATGCCCACCCGCTCGGAGATCGGGCGGTTGTAGTCGATCGTGGCCCGCTGGTAGTTCCAGGAACCGGTCACAACGGAGATGACAGTCTTCGCCGCATCGAGGCGGGCCTTCTTGGTCTGGGTGCTGGAGATGCCGCCGAGGCCGCCGCCACCCGAGCCGCCGCCGAAGAGCGCCGCGTTCGGCCCGCGGCCGAAGTCGAAGCTCTCGACGTTGTAGCTGTCGTTGATCTGGTTGGCCGTCTGGAACGAGTTGCGCTGCGTGCCGGTGCCGCTCTCGGCCCCGGTGCTGACCACCTGGCCGCGCTGGAAGTACTGCTGCGAGCTGTTGTTGGTCAGGCCGCCGTTGTTCGTCGAGAGGAAGCTCTGGTTGGTCGCCCAGGCGGCCGCCTCACCCATGTCCGTGAGGCCGAGGGCCTCGATGAACTCGCGGTTGATGATAGAATAGGAAACGGGCGTGTCAGCCAGGTTCACCTTCATGCGGGCCGTCGTGCCGACGGATCCGGTCTGGAAGCCGCGGTCCGTGTCCGACGTAACTTCGAAGGGGCTCAGTTTGATCACATCGCCCGTGGACTTGGCGTCCGCGTCGATCCTCGCCTGTTCGTCGGCATCGATGAACCCGTTGGCGTTCTTGTCGTACTTGGCCAGCGTGTCGGCGCTGACCGAGGGGGCGGGTGCCACCTGCGCGTCGAGGCGCGCCAGGGACAGGAGGATCAGCCCTCCCAGCGCGCCCCAAGAGGGCCACTGGCGGGTGATTCGATTCAGTTGGGTCAAAGCGGGAACGAAATGTCCCCGGGCGGATCTGCTGTCAGTTCCTGTGAACCTATTTTGGCAGTTCATTTTGGTATTGGGTTTCGGTTTCAATCTATCAATCAAACGGCACCTTGATCGCGTCGACGAACGCCGGGCTGCGGCGGGCGGCAATACGATCAGGGTAAGGCAAAAGTCCCTTGGCAGGGGCAATTGAAGGGTGAGGTATGGGGTCGGGGGTCGCCTGAGCCCAGGGGCTGCCCAGGCAAGCGGTTGAAGAGATCTTAGATTCAAATGGAATTTCGCGCCATACCTTAGAAAATAGCATACATTACTTTAGGGTCATGATCAGGGGGGTAACATATGGCTCGCATTGCACTTTCCAAGGAAAGGCCGCGTTTCAGGTCCGGGCGATTCGCCCACGCTGCCTGCGTGCGGGGTTGGCGGGACTGCTTGTCCGTCATGGGCTTGGCAAAGACCGATCGCTGGAACGCGCGTTGGCCGGTGGAGGGCGGGCTAGGAGCGTTGGTTGGTCTTGCGGCTTTTGTGCTTTTCACCCGACGCCGCGCACCGCCGGGGAAATTGGGATGCACCGGCCATCCTGGGCTGCTTTCGCTGCCCTGCGTCTCAGGCGTTCACTCGCTCCGACGCACCTCGATGATCGGGGGCTCCCGGTTTTCCGCCGTGGGTGGCAGATCATCGAGGATCGGTGGTTCACCGGCCTGGGCGGGAAACCGCGCCAGGATTTCCCGCCAATGCGCGTCCTCGATCTCCCGGCGACGGATGGCGCGATATTCGGCCTCGCCGGCGAAGAAGATGAAGGCGAAGAGCACCGCGGTGAGATAGGCCTGATATTGGAGGATCGCGATGCTGATCCCGACCACCGCGAGAAACTTGCCCACGGTCGCCGCCCAGAACGTGGCGCGCAGGTAAGGCATCACGGTCGCGAGCAGGGCGCGCAGGATCCGGCCGCCGTCCATGGGGAAGACGGGGGCGAGATTGAAGCAGCCCATCCAGAGGTTCCAGTGCAACAACAGCTGGGAAAAACCAAGCGCCGTCGCCGGGTAGTCGTCGAGGGTCCAAAACGACCAGCGTCGCGGCAGGCCAACCGCGGTGAACAGGAGGGCGGAGATGACGAAGTTCACGGCGGGCCCGGCGATGGCGATCAGGAACTCCTCGCGCGGCCGGCGCGGCATCCGGTCGAACTCGGCCATCCCGCCGATCGGCATGAGCAGGATCCGCGGCACGCCGACCCCGAACATCCGGGCGGTGAAGGAGTGGCCGAGCTCGTGCAGCACGACGCAGGTGAAAAACACCACCAGCAACGCCACGCTCCAGCCCAGCCCGGCCCAGCCGTCGAGCTGCCAGCCCTCGAATCCCACGTAGGCCAGCAGGAGGAGGAAACTCCCGTGCAACGAGAGTTGGATTCCCCGGATTTTGAAGAGACGGAACGACCAGCGCAGCATGCGGCACGCAACACCGCCCCGGTGGGTTTCGCCAGCATTCTCTGGGTGCGAAATCTGGACACCAGTCGGCCCGCCTGAAAGCGTTCCCGGGCATGACTGACGCCAAGCCTTCCACGATCCTCGTCATCGATGACGATGCGGAGATCCGTTACTCGCTGACCCGGGTGCTGTCCTCGCGCAACTACCGGCTGCAGGAGGCCGCCAGCGGGGAGCAGGGCATCGCGATGGTGAAGAAGGAGCCGCCGGACCTCGTGTTCCTCGACGTCCGCATGGGCGGCATGAGCGGCATCGAGACCCTCCAGCACATTCGCGCCGCCAATCCGCGGCAGCTCGTGGTGCTGATGACGGCCTTCGGGACGGCCCAGACCGCGATCGAGGCGATGAAGTACGGCGCGTTCGACTACATCATGAAGCCCTTTGACCCGCAGAAGGTGCTGAGCCTCGCGGAGAATGCGCTCAAGGCCCATGCCGACCTGCGTGCCGTCCGCGACTACAAGCCGTCGATCAACAGCGAGGACTACAAGGAGGGAATCGTCGGTTCGGCCGCGGTGATGCAGGAGGTCTTCAAGGTGATCGGGCAGGTCACCGCCAGCGACGTCACCGTGATGATCACGGGCGAGAGCGGCACCGGCAAGGAGCTGGTCGCGCGCTCGATCTGGAAACACAGTCACCGCTCCGGGAAACCCTTCATCGCGGTGAACTGCGCGGCGATTCCCGACAACCTGATCGAGAGCGAGCTCTTCGGCCATGAGAAGGGCTCGTTCACCGGCGCGACCGGGCAGCGGCTCGGCAAGTTCGAGCTCTGTGACGGCGGTACCATCTTCCTCGACGAGATCGGCGACATGGCCCTGGCCACGCAGACGAAGATCCTGCGCGTGCTCCAGGCCGGCGAGATCCAGCGCGTTGGCGGCACCGAGACGATCAAGGTCGATGTCCGCATCCTTGCCGCGACCAACAAGGACCTGGAGGAAATGGTGAAGGCGAAGACCTTCCGCGAGGACTTGTACTACCGGCTCAACGTGGTGCGCATCCGCATGCCCCCGCTGCGCGAGCGGGCCGGGGATATTCCGTCGATCGTCGATTTCTGCCTCCAGAACCTCGTGAAGCAGCGCAAGGCGCGCGTCAGCAAGGTCTCCCCCGAGGCGCTGGCGATCCTCACGAAGCACCACTGGCCGGGCAACGTGCGCGAGCTCGAGAACGTGGTCTACCGCTCAGCGGTCATTGCACAGGGCGACGCCATTCTCGTGAAAAACCTGCCGGCCGAGCTGCTGGCCGCCGTCGGCGAGGACCCCTCACAGGCGGTTGAGTCCGCCCCGGTGCCATCGACGTCGTCTGCTTCTCCTTTCGCCGCCCCGGCCCAGCCGGCCGCCGCGGCCTACCAGGCGCTCGATTCCGCGCTCGATTATGTGTTCGCCCAACTGCGCGAGGCTGACGAGCCGGTGATGAAGCGGCTTGAGCGCGAGATGATCTCCCGCGTGCTGAAGGCCGAGGGCGGCGACGTCGCGAAGGCCGCCAAGCGCCTTGGGCTGACCAAGGCGGTCCTGCTGAAGAAGCTGGCCGCTCCGCCTGAATCGACCGCCGGTTAGGGCGCGAGAATTCGCACGTTTCGAAAAGCGATCCGGCCCGCCCGGGGATCGCGGACGCCTTCGTTGATCCGCAATCCGATCACCACCTGCTTCGCCGCCTTGACCCGGGAGAAATCGAAATCGAGCGAGCCGCTGCGCCATTGCCGGTCTAGGCCGTGGGCTTCGGGCACCGCAAATCGCGACCGCAGCGGGGAGAATCCGTTCCGGGGGTTGTCGGCCGATTCCGCGCCAACTTCAATCAGTCGGGAGCCGGCCGGACCGGAGTCGGACAGGGGAATGGCGTACACCGCGAACTGACCCGTCCCCTGGCTTGACTCCACCACGCTGTATTCGAATTCGATCCGACCTCGCCGCACGGGAAATAATTTGTTCGCCCCGACCTTCGAGGTGTCGGCGGTGCGCAGGGTCAGGATGACGCTGCCGGAAGCGACGCGGTCTATGGTCACGGACGTGGCGATTTCTCCGGCCGGCAGGTAACGCGGCCAGGTGGCGAAGTTATCCTCGAGGGAGGCATAGACCAGCCGCTGAGGGACGGCGGCAACCGGCCCCTCGGTTCTGCCGCAGCCGGCCAGGACGGCTCCCGAGACGGCGACGAGAAAGGGAATTGCGCACGGAGGAAAGGGAAGACGGCTCATGGCGAAGCGACCGCGAAGGCCCGGTTTTTTTGGTGATGTTGCTGGCAGGTCGTCTCGATGAAGGCGGTCAGGTTCATCAAGTCCTGGGCTGGGTGCATGTGGCTGCCGACGGTCTGCGAACGCAGCCGGTAGGAAGGCTGATGCAGCAGGCCGGCCAGGTGGTGTGCCGCCGTGTCGGCGTTGAAGCACTCCGGTGGGACGACTCGGGCGACCCCGAGGCGCCGCATCAGTTCGGCGTTCACGGGCTGGCCAAAGACGCGGGGCACCACCAACTGGGGCACGCCGTGGTAGAGGGCGAGGGCGCTCGTTCCGATTCCTCCGTGATGCACGAGGGCGGCGGCATTCGTCAGCAGGCGCTCCAGTGGGATAAATCGTTCGCAGCGGAACCAGGGAGGGACGATCGCGCGCAGGGAGGCATCCGTGGCTCCCAGCAGGATGCCCTCGGCGTCCAGGCGCCGGCAGATTTCAATGCAGGTGCGTCGGTATGCTTCCTCCCAAGCCGCCACGGTTCCGGTGGTCCCGGTGACAAAAACGAGGAGCGGCCGCGCGCCGGCGGGACGTTCGCGGGGTGATTTCACTGCCTCCAGAATGAAGCCGAACGCGCGGGTGGTCTGAAGGCGGGTGCCCTGACCCACAATCCAGGCCGGCCAAAGCCCGAGCCGGGGAAGTCGGGGCAAAATCGAGCGACTGAGCCGAACGATCTGGCTGGGTCCCGAATTCCAGCCCCGGTTGCGCAGCCGACTCTCCCAGGAGCGGTAGATCCCGGCACTCAGATTCGATTGGGGACGGCCGAAGGGAAGCTGTTCAGGCAGCCGCCAGTGGCGCGGCACGGGTACGTCCGTGACGAGGCGCATGCACGGCATGTTCCAGCGGGAATGGCAGTAGAGGTCCGCCCAGGCGAAGGGGCGATCGACGCTGAGGATCGCGGGAAACCGGGGCGCCGATTGCGCGACCGCAGCCAGGAGCCGTTCGTTCCAGTTGACGGCGTGCCGCTTGATGAACAAGGCCCGGTAGCGGGTGGAAAGAAGCGGCATGTCGCGGACAGCCGCCCGATGCCCGGACTCGTCCGCGCTGGGAAAGAAATCCAGACCGCTGGACACCGCCCGTTCCCGAAAGACCGGGGCGGCGACCAAGCCGACGCGATGCCCCCGGCTGCGGAGCGCGCCTCCCAGCCGGATGACGGGCATGACGTCGCCGCTGGTTCCAAATGAAGCGATGAGAAAGTCCATGAGAGAGCCTCAAAATCGGCGGAACGTGAAGCCGCCGATGGCAAACACCGTAACCACCAGCGCCGAGCAGAGCAGGGCGAGGATCCGGGAACGGATGGAAACGGCGGCAAACACGCCGATGGCGAGCCAAACGTCCCAGAGCAGCAGCATCGCGGGATGATCGAATCGCGGAATCGGGACACCGCGCACGCCGATGCCGTTGAACAGGGCGACGAAGCCGAGGCCATGCGCCAGAAGAGCGAAGACCGAACGCGAAAAGGGCAGAGTCGCGTGCAGGCAGAGCAGCAGAAGGGCAGGATAGATACTGATGGCGGAGCCGGAGGCGGCGGCAATTCTGTCGCCGGGGCCCGGCAGCAAAAGCAGGGGCACGCCAAAACCGATCGCGATGGCCGCTAGCTTCGCCCCGTAGATCGCGGCCGACGAGATGGGTTTGCCCACGGCGAACGAGCGGGCGTGCCACGGACAATCAAGCGTCACGGCGGCAAGCGTTCCCAAGTAGGCAATGAACGTGGCGGAACCTGCGGCGTACTGGCCAAGCAGTCTCTCGGGCGCGGGCCAACCGATGAGCGCGACCAGTCTGGAGAGAACCGAGGCCGCGGCGAGGCCCCAGACGCACGCGGCATACCCGCGGACATAGTACAGATCCTTTTTGACGAACGCCTCCAGGAAGCGGGCCGAGCCGTGGGAAAAGGCCCTCATGGTATCACCACCATCCCGGACGCCACGCCCTCCGCATCCTCGTTCCGATGAGCACTATAAAGGATTCCTCCGATGCCCTCGGCCCGCCAGGCCGCGAGGCGGGTTCGCAGGTAGCCGCGGCTGGACGTGTCGAGCGTCTCGAAGGGTTCATCGAGCACGAGAAAGCGGGCGCCGGAGGCGAAGGCGCAGGCGAGCCGGGCCTTCAGGCGCTGGCCGCGGGAGAGGGTCGCCAGCGTTTGGTCCATGGGCACAGCGGTGTCGGTGCAAAAGCGATGGGCGTCATCGTCGTTCCAAAGCCGATAGAGCGCGCGATGCACCACCGCGTATTGGCGGAACGTCAGGAAGTCATAGGGCGTCTCGGGCTCGATCACGCTGTATAAATCGCCGCAGGCCGTTGTTGGGTGCGCCGTCAGGTCCACGCCCAGCACGGAAACCGTGCCGCGATCCGGCCGCAGCAGTCCGCCGGCGATGCGCAGCAGCGTGGTCTTGCCGCGGCCGTTCTCGCCGAGGAGGGCGATCACCTGTCCCGGTTGGATCTTCAGGATAAAACGATCGAGCACGCGTCCGACCGGCCGCATCGACACGGTGATGTTATCCAATTGGGCGATGGCCGGAGGTTCAGGTTCCATGGCGGTCGGGGGTTCCAGACTCGGTCACGACCGGGGCGTTATTGGCGCGGGTGCGCAGAAGGCTGACGACCGCGAGACCCAGCAGGCCGGCATTGCGGAGCACGTAGATGTATTGAGGCGAGGTCGCTGTGCTGCCGAAGGTGAAGCAGGGACAGCTGCTGGCGGGCCGGCCGGCCAGGCCAGTCTGGCCGGCGACGGCCACCTGGTAGACGAAAAAGACGGCGAACATCGCCAGCGACGCGCTTGCAGCCGTATCGTCATCGCCCCGATTCAGCACGAGCCTGATGCCCACCACCAGCTCGGCCGCGGGGAGGAGCATCGCGAGGGGCTTCCATCCGGCCCACTGCAGGAAGGGGAGTACGGAGAAGGCGCGGACAAATTCCTCCAGATGGGTGAGCTTGGCGAGGGCGGCAAGCAGCAGCACGACGCCGAGCGCGATGCGCAGCAGCGACCGCAGCGAGGAAGGAATCAACGGGTTATTCATGGGGAAGACCCAGGGCGTTCCATTCGGTCCAGCCGCCGGGGTAGACCGAGGCGTTGCGGCCGGTGGTCTCCTTAATCATCCGCGCCATTCGGGCGGAGGCCAGGCAGCCACTGCTGTCGCAATAGACGATCAGATTCGGCCCGGCCGGGAGACGGAGCAGGGTGTCGGGCTCGATCAAGGCCGCCTCCAGGGGAAGGTTGATCGCTCCGGCAATATGCCCGCGCGCAAATACTCCGGGCGGGCGCGCGTCCACGATCACCGAAGCAGGCTGCCGGGTGAGCAGCATCATCTCGGCCAGCGTCAGCACCTGGGGTTTCAGGGGGTCCAGTTGGACGGGGCTGGCCGTGGCGGCGCGGGCAGCCGCGGCGATTTCGTCAGCCGCAACCACATAGATGGTCACCGCGCATCCCACCACCTGGGTAACCAGCAGGAAGCTGCGTCGAAATTTCATGACACGAAAACGCCAAGACCAGCCGGAAACGCGGCGCGCTTCCGGCTGGTCTGGCACAGGCCCGGAATCAGGCGCAGTTGGAGAGGCACGCCGCGTGTTCCCAGTCGGCGATTCCGATGCAGTTCTGCATGAAATCGTAGGTGCTGCCGAAGCACGCCTGGGTTTCCTCCGGCGAATTGTTGGCGACCCCCAGGAGGCAGCCCGCGTAGAGAATATCCCCGGCGGTGCCACAGCTGTACTGCAGGGCGAGCCACTCGCCGTCGCAGGCGTACAGGCAGGCGCCGGTCGTGATGCGGTCCCAGAAGTAGGAAAAGAAATCCGAAATCCATCCGGCGTGCGCAGGCGTGGCCGACATGCCATAAAGCGTGGTGGCAGCCACCATCGCTCCGAGCTTTTTTCTGGTGTATATCATGGTAGGACTATTTTTGGGTTTTGGTTGATCCGGGACATGAGCGTGTAGTGGCGCGAAAGGGCGGTGTACTCGTTCATGTCCTTCGGAAAGTGGAGGGTGGCGCCGGCCGGGACGGCGAAGTCCGCGGGGGAAAACGGCGGGGCCAGGTTCACCATGCGGCAGGCTTCATCGGTGATCGTTTGGCCATTGCCGGCTATGATGTGGCGCCGGACCACGAAGTTGAGGTTCGGATCCACATAGTACTCGGTCCGGGCGACGGCGAACGACTCCGGGTCGTGACTCTCCGTCTTGGTGCCGCCCGCGGCGGCCGTTTGCTGCTGTGCGACCATCCGACGCAGCGCCTCGCCATGCTGCGCGACGGTGTCCGGATGCTCGATGCGCACGATCACGGTGCAGGCGCGATCGTTCCAAGTTTCGGTACGGACGAGATAGCGAGAAGGGCGGCGGGTGGATTTTGGGACCTCGGCAAGAACCGCCTCGATCGGTGCGGTTTCCATGCCTGGGTATTTGATCGCGGCCCCCGGGAAGAGCCGCCAGCGGCCGGATTCGTTGAGCACGGTCACATCGGTCGTGGTCAGGAGCTGGCCGTCGCCGCTGGTCCTGCCTGCAAACTCGCGCGTGGTCTGCTCGGCTAGGACCCCATGGGCCAGCCTCATCCGGCGCCTCGTCAGGGTCAGGGTCATGCCCTGCGCGAGGGCCTGGACCTGGACCGTTTCGTACGCCGCCAGCGTTCCCTCGTGGCGCAGGGCCGCGGTCAATGCATCCGGGACCTTGGGACTGGCCTGCTCGTAGAGTGACGCCTGTGCACTCAACGGCCGGGACGCCAGGCGCGGCAGGAACACCGCGCCGCAGCCGACCAAGACGGCTCCGAGGATCAGCGCGACCGCGCGGCGGGAGAGAAAAGGGCCGGCGGGGTTCATTTCGGTGCAGCCGGTTGCTTCATCAACTCCAGGCCCCGCATGGTGCCGAGAGTGCGTTCCCTCTGGAACTGGCGAAATGCCTCCAGTTGGCCGGGCGCAAGCACGGCGGCGGCTTGGGCGGAAGCGCGCTCATCGTTCTCCTCCATCGCCTGGCGGAGCCGGCCGAGGGCGACATCGTCCACGACCCCTTGGGGCAGTCCGCTCATGGCCGTGTCCATGGATCCTTGGGAGGAACGGGACGACGCGAGAAGCGCGACGAGTGCCGCCTGCTGATCCGGTACGAGCGGTTCGGAGGTGCGCGCCAGGCGTTGGGTCAGGGCGTCAACCTGCAGCCTGATCGGAAGGGATTCCGTGAATTCCCGGAGCTCGGCGTAATGCTGCGGCGTGAGCGCGGCCTGAAGGCGCTGGTCGAGCGCACGCTGGCTCTCGGCAAATTCCTCGGTCAACCGGACGCGTTCTTCGGGGCTGGCCGCGACCAGGCTCATGCCATGGTCGGTATTGGCCAGGTCGCCCTCGAGCAAAAGGTCGAACACCGCCTGACGGTCATTGGGCGCGAGGTCCCATTGGTTCAGCAACCGGCCGTAACGTTGATCGAGCTGGACCCGCTTCAGGGCGGCCATCCGGTCCCGCAGCGGAGTCGACTTGGCGAATTCGGCGGCAAGTCGTGCGGGGGTGGTTGGAGCTTCCATCTCCCGCATCGGGGCAAGGGCGGCTGAGCCCGGCTGGGATGAAGGCGCGCCTTCGACGGCGGTCGACACTGCCGCGGTCGACGGATGGCTGGGCCGCGCCGCCGGTTTCTTCGGGCCCATGGGAGAGGCGACATGCCCGAGGGGGTTCGCCTGCGTGCGGGAAAGCCACTGCGACACGGCGAACCCGGCGGCTCCTGCGGCAAGGGCCACCAGAACGATGAAAGCACCCCGGTATTTGGGGTGGTAAGGGCCGCGTGAGGAGGAAGACATGACGGGCTTGGCTATTCACCCTGACTCGACCGACTTAGGCGGAAGCGGAGGTGCTCGATTCCCCGATCACTTGGAAGGATTGCTGACACCGCCAGGGCTAGGCGGGCCGGCTGGAACTGAACGGAGTCGGAAACGGAATTCCGGGCTTGAGGCATGGGGATCGGCAGAAAACCTGTCGTTGCAACAAGGGATGTTAACGGATAATATATAAGTCAATTAACAATATCCGTTAACCGGAGAGGGGTGCGAGTCGCGGCGGCGCTTGGGCCTGGCCGGGGAAACCTCAGCGTTCAGGCTGGCAACCCTTGCGCATCGCTGTTTTCTCCGGGACTGCTCGTCCCCGTAGCTCAGCTGGATAGAGCATCGGTTTTCTAAACCGACGGTCGCGTGTTCGAGCCACGCCGGGGACGCCAGCCTCCGCCGAGCCTACGGCTGGCTGCGCCAGTCGTGCCGATAGGGCGAACACTCCGTGGGCGCCGGATCATCGAGGGTAGGGTTGCCTCGACGAGGCGACCGCGATGATGAATCGATCCGGCTGGGTCGTCAGCCTTCGCCCGGCCTACGGCTGACAAGTATACCCAGCACTACCGTGGTTTGGCGGTCAGTTCCGGCACGAGCGTCTCGAGCTGCTTCAGCGGGTGGTCCATCGCATGCACGGCCTCGGCCCAGAAGTCGGGCTGGGTGATATCGCGGCCCAGCGTCTCCTTTACCGCCACTTCGCAGGTCGCGCTGCCGGTGCGGCGCAGGAAGGCCTCGTAGCGCGGCAGGAAGTCCGGGCCCTCGCGGCGGTACTGCGCGAAGAGCGCGTGGCTGAGCAGGTACCCGAAGAGATAGGGATAGTTGTAGAACGAGATCCCCGAGATGAAGAAGTGCTGCTTCGAGGCCCAGAAATAGGGATCCTCGCCGCCGGCCTCCAGCGCGTCGCCGAACACGTGGCGCTGCGCCGACGCCATCAGCTCCTTCAGCCGGCTCACCGGCACTGTTCCCGCCGCCCGCTCCTCGTAGAAGTGCTTCTCGAACTCGAAGCGCGCCGTGATGTTGAGCAGGTAACCCGGTGCCCGGCTCACCTCGCAGTCGAGCAGGAACGCGCGCTGCGCGGTGCTCAGTCCCGGTTCCCGCAGCAGGCCGTGGATCAGCAGCATCTCGCCGAAGTTCGACGCCGTCTCGGCCAGGGTCATCGGGTACCACGTCGCCACCGGGCGCTCCGTCCGCAGCGTATAGGAGTGGAACGCGTGGCCGACCTCGTGCGCGAGCGTGATCACATCGTGCATCGTGTCGGAATGCGTCATGTAGACGCGCTGCTCGCGGTTCAGCTCGGAGCCGGTGCAGAACGCGCCGGGGCGCTTGTTCGGGCGCTTCTCCGACTCGATCCAGCGCTTCCGCAGCATATCCTCGAAATAATCGCCGAGCCCCGGGTACTGCTCCGAGAACGCTTTGGCCACGAGGGCGCAGGCGTGTTCCCACGGCACCGGCGGCTGGGGCGGGAGCTGCATCGGCGCCTCCTGGTCGTACCAGGCCACGCCCTGCGTACCCTGAAGGCGCCCCATGAGCTTCAGAGCGCGGCGGGGCAGGGCGGTGGTGGCGTGCACCGCCGCGTGCATCGCTTCCACCGTCGCGCGTGAGATCGCGGCGTCGAACATCGAGGGCTCGAGGAAGTGCCTGATGCGCCGGTGCCGGTTCAGGCTGAGGCGCGTGCCGGCGATGCTGTTCAGCGCGGCGGCGAGGGTGTCCTCGTGCGCGGCCCAGACGACGTTGCCGTTCTCATGGGCCGCCTTGCGCACGCGCCGGTCGGTGTGCGCGGTGAGCGCCCGGCGCTGGCTCATCGACAGCGTCTCGCGGCGGCCGTCGGGCCATTCCATGGTGAAGTTCATCTTGCCCGTGAGCGTCTCGTAGAGCCGGCCCCACGCGTGGAGGCCGTCGACATTCAGGTCGGCGGCGAGGGTTTCCTCGGGGGTCGACATCCGCCGGCCCGCTTCCTGGCGCAGGCGGTCGATGAAGAAGTCCGCGCCCTGCAGGACCGGTTCACCGCGCAGGAGCGCGAACGCCCGGTCGCCCGCGTGGTTCACGCCGCGGAGCAGTTCGCTCCGCAGCTTCTCCAGCTCGGCGCCCAGCAGCGAGAGCGCGGCCTCCTCGGTCTGGTAGGCCTCGGCCGCGGCGTCGGCGGCGGAGAGGCAACCCACAAACGAGCCGAGGTGCCCGAGCTTCGTCGCGAGATCCTCGTAGGCGACGATCCCGTCACGCCAGATCGCGACATTGTTTTCGGAGAGTGGCTCTTGCAGCGCCACGTGCTTCAGTTGCCGGCTGATCGCCTCGCGCAGGGTTTCCTTGAAGTTTTTATACTCGGGTCCGGCGAAACCCGGAAAGTACCCGCTCAGATCCCAGGTGCGGCCGGCGTCGATGGGGTGGCTCATGCCTGAAGCGTACGCCGGCCGGCGCGACCCGCAACCCTGAGATGATAAATCACTTCAAACCCCGTTATTGCCACAAGGCACGGAGAGCACTGAGCCCAAGCCTCGTCGATTTTCGAACTCCGGGAATTTTTAACCACGGATTGCACGGATTTGGGTTTCCGAACTCCGAACCAAAAAGCGTGAGGTTTGGCTTCCGGAACAATAATCCGTGGAATCCGTGCAATCCGCGGTTAAAACGGCTTGTCTGCTCCGCCCGTTCCCCGACGATCCGCGCATGGTCAAGATCTCCGGCGAATATCAGGGCAATCTCCACTGCCGGGCCGTCCACGGCCCGTCCGGCGGCGTGCTGTTCACGAGCGCGCCCGTCGACGTGGGCGGGACTGGCGATGCCTTCTCGCCGACCGACCTCATGGCCACGGCCCTCGCCACCTGCATCGCCACGACCCTCGCCAACGCGGCGCGCAAGCAGGGGGTCGAGCTGCGCGGCATCCGCTGGGAGGTGGTGAAGGAGATGTCGGCCGACACCCCGCGGCGCATCGCCCGGCTCCCGCTGAGTTTTGCCCTGCCCGTGAAGCAGACCCCCGACCTCGCCGCGCTGCTGGACGAGGTGATCAAGACCTGTCCCGTGCACCAGAGCCTGCACCCCTCGATCGAGGTGCCGGTGACGATCGTGTGGGCGAGGTGATCCTTCGCCCCCGGTTCGGGGTTGTGGGTGTGGGGCCTGACGAATTTCAGATTTGAAATCTCAGATCTGAGATCCGGCGCCGATCGCCCGCGGTTCATGGTTTTGGATTTAAGACCCAAGCCTTGATTTGCCACAGAGCAGCTCACGGAGCCCAAGCATCCGGATTTTTAACCACGGATTTCACGGATCCCACGGATTGAGTCCCGATCTACGAACGAAAACAAAGAGGCTCGGGCTCTGCTTACCTCGGCGTAGCTCGCAGAGCTAAGACGGGTGAGCTTTGTGCCTCTGTGGCAAAAACCGGTTCGAGTGTCCTACTTTCCAAACCGATAGGTGGTATTGAAGATCAGCTCGATCCGTGGCGACACCCAGATGCGGATCTTGAGCTTGCCGCTCGCGGCGTCGGCCGGCGTGGCCTTGCCTTCCACGTTACGCAGCTCGCCGTCTGCGTTCCGACCCTCCCCCTTGAAGTCCACCGTCTCGCCCTTTGCCAGTTTCACGAGGTCCTCATCGGTGATCGTGACCGCGATCTTGCCTGCTTCCCCCATCCAGAAATACGGGAAGACCTTGGCCGTGTAGGTCGAGGTGTAGTCACTGCCTTTGCGTACAAACATCGGGGCCGCGAGTGTCACGCTGCCGACGTAGATCGAGGTCTTCACGGTCGGGATCGTGACGGTGGGGTAGATCGCCGCCGCCGGCTCCGCCGCCCGCAACCCGCCGGTGACCAGGCCGAGCGCGCACAGCAGGAGTAACCGGGAAAGCATGGTTCGAATGTGGGGTAGGGGGCGTCCCGCTCAAGCCGGTTTCGGACTGTGTGGCACGCAAAGACGCAAAGAACGCCAAGGTCGATCCTGAGTTGGGGTGGCCCGTTGTCCGGAACTATCCGGGCTGGTTCCTTGGCACCCGAATCGCTCTCTGAGTAAACCCCGTCCCGTGCCCCCCGGATCGACCTTGGCGTTCTTTGCGTCTTTGCGTGCCATCCGGCCGACGTTTTCGCGTTGCGCGGGGTGGCGCCCCGGCGTGTGCTCGCGCCCCATGGCCAAGAAATCCCAAGCGACCTGGGGCGGGCGGTTTTCCGCCTCGCCCGCCGACCTGATGCTGCGGTTCAGCGAGTCCGTCTCGTTCGACCGCCGCCTCGCGCCGTTCGACATCGCCGGGAGCAAGGCCCACGCCGCGATGCTGGCCAAGGTCGGCCTCATCACCCGCCAGGACCGCGACGCGATCCACCGGGGACTCGACGCCATCCTGAAGGAGATCAAGGCCGGCAAGTTCACCTGGAACACCGCGCTCGAGGACGTCCACATGAACATCGAGCACGCGCTGACCAAGCGCGTGCCCGCCGCTGCCCGGTTGCACACCGCGCGGAGCCGGAACGACCAGATCGCGACCGACATGCGGCTGTTCTTCAAGTACGCCTGCGCCGCGCTCGGCGAGAAGATCGTTGGCGCCCAGCGGGCCCTGCTCGCCGTGGCCAAGGCGAATCCAGAGGTGCTGATTCCCGGTTACACCCACCTGCAGCGCGCGCAGCCGGTTTACCTCGCGCACCATCTCTTCGCTTGGCTCGAGATGCTCGAGCGCGACCGGCTGCGGCTGGCCGAGGTCTTTGCGAAGGCCAACTGGTGCCCGCTCGGTTCCGGCGCCATCGCCGGCACCACGCTGCCCATCAACCGCGAGTACACCGCCAAGCTCCTCGGCTTCGTCGACGCGCAGGGTCGCCCGCAGGTCACGCAGAACTCGATGGACGCCGTGGCCGACCGCGACGTGCATCTCGAGTTTGCCTCGGCCTGCGCGCTCTTCGGCGTGCATCTCTCCCGGATCGCCGAGGACCTGATCCTCTGGATGAGCAGCGAGTTCGCGTTCGTCGATCTGCCCGATGCGTTCTGCACCGGCTCGTCGCTCATGCCGCAGAAGAAAAACCCCGACGCCTGCGAGCTCCTGCGTGGCAAATCCGCCCGGCTGCAGGGCAACCTGCACACCCTGCTCACCCTGGTGAAGGGCCTGCCGCTGACCTACAATCGCGACTTGCAGGAGGACAAGCCGGCCGTCTTCGACAGCTTCGACCAAGCCATGCTCTGCGCCGACGTTCTGGCCGGCACCGTCACGGGCCTGAAGGTCAAGCGCGCCGCCTGCGCCGCCGCGGTGGCCGATCCCGCGCTGCTGGCGACCGATCTCGCCGACTACCTCGTCATGCAGGGCGTCCCGTTCCGCGAGGCCCACCACGCCGTGGGCGCGGTCGTGCGGCTCGCCGAGCAGAAGAAGGCGCCGCTCAACCGGCTGACCCACGCCGACGTGTTGACCGTCCATGCCGCCTTCGCCGCCGACTGGGTCAAGGTCTTCGACCTTCGCACCGCGCTCGCCAAGCGCCATGGCACCGGCATGCCCGGCCCGCTGCAGGTCACCCGGCAGTTCGCCCGCTGGAAGAAGCTGCTGGCGTGAGGGAAAGTGACAGGTGACGAGTGACGGGTGACGAGAGGGGAGAGGACGCCACAATCCGTTCTCGGGCAGGGGTGGGCTTCGGAATTGTAGGAGCCTGCTTGCAGGCGATCCGGTTCGGCAGGCTTGAGCGACCCTCGCCTGCAAGCAGGCTCCTACAAGGATGCTGCGAAAAAGTGCGCTGCTAATATCTCGTCACTCGTCACCTGTCACTCGTCACTCCCCGATCAATGCGACTCCGTGAAGCTCGTCACCGAGTGCCACTCAAAGACCTCCTGCAGGAGGGCGCGCTCCACCTTGGCGATCACGCGCTCGAGCGCTCCCCACGTCTGGGCAAAGCTCGCCTCCTTGCGGGCGGTCTCGAGGCGCATGCGCATCTCGCGGTAGCGCGCCACGCGCCGGTGCAGGTCGTTGATCGAGATGAGTGACATGCAGCCGGCAGCCAGCACGGGCAGTACGATGGGGCCGAACCCGAAGACCCATTCCTCCACCCAGACCGGCGCCACGGCCTCGGGCAGCAGCGTGTTGATCGCGTAGGCGGCGGTGCAGGCAATCGCGAGGATCGAGCTCGCGAGGAACCCCGCCCGCAGGCGGCGCAGCAGCGGACCCGAGCGCTGCTCGTTGCGGACGAAGTAGGCCAGCTGACCGTCGATCCGCTCCCGGAGGTAGCGCTGCTTGAATTCATCGAAGGCCTCCGGGCGGAGGCGGGCGGACCGCCGGTGCAGGACATCGAGCGAGCGGCGCAACGGCTCCAGTCCCGACCAGTCCATGTGGTCAAACAGTCGGGCCGCCCGCGGCAGGCCCCAGGTGGCAAGCGCGCTGCGCGAGATTTCCGCCGCCAGGCGGCAGCGCACCCAGTCGTGACGCTCGTGCTGGCGGCGCAGGACCACGGCGACCCCGAGCGCGCCGAGCAGGCAGGAGAGCTTGCCCCACGGCAGGGCGGCGGCATGCAGGTCGAAGGCCAGTGTCGCGGTCGCCAGGCCCGTGGCGAGGACGTGCAGCCCGACGGTCACCGTGGTCAGCAGGCGGAAATGCGGGGCGCTGCGGGTGGCGGCCGCGTCCACCTTGTGCTGGAACTGGAGGGCGGCGCGCAGCCCGGCATCACTGTGGTCGGGCAAGCCCGCTTCCGGCGGCGGGAGTTGGTTCAGCAGCGCGAGATGACGGTCGCCGAACCGGAGTTCCTCCAACCGTTCGCGGCGCACCGCGAGGGTCGTCGGATCGATCAGGATGAGCGGCCGCCCGATCTCGCGGGCGTAGGACACGATCTCGGCGGTGCCGCCGCGGCCGCGCGGAGGTTTCCCGTCCCAGACGGCGAGCAGCAGGTCGCAGTGGTTCACTGTCTCCGTGCCGCAGTCGAGATAGGCGTCGTTGCGGTCGACGCGCTCGCCGATCACGCGCACCTGCTCCGCCTCGGCGAGCAGGGCCTCGACCTCGGCCCAGGCGGGTGGCTCAAAATCTTTCCGGAATTCGGCGGGCGGGAGCGGCAGCAGGGCCTCCCAGCCCAGTTTGAGCTCGAGCGCCACGCGGGCAAAGATCAGGTCGGAGCCATCGGCCAGCGAGGACAGCGCCAGCCACTCGACGCGGTTCTTGTCCTTCAGGTCCGCCAGCACCCCGCGGATCGCCCCGGCCACGCCCACGGCATCCGCCACCTGCCGATGCCCCGTGAATCCCACAACGTGGAAGACGGGAAGGGGAGCGGCATTGGCCATGCGCGGACTCTGCCCGAACCGAACCGGTGCCTGTCAACGGCGAAGCTGATGCGAACGGTGCGCAGAGGGTGCGCATGACAGGCCCAATGACGGGCCGCCGTTAATTAAGAGATGACGTTGGCGTGCGATTGGATCGCGTTATCACCCCGCTTTTCCCGGGAATTCGCTTTCGAATTCACTCCGGAAGCGTTCGCCGCTTTGAGGTGCCAGATTGGCACCTCTAAAGGAAAGGGTAGCTGACGTTACCTCCCACGAAGGAGATGGGCTTCCACACCCCCAGCGAAAGCCCTGACCAAGGGGATTTCAGTCAGCTTTACCGTAACTATGCCGCCCTCTTGCCCCGGGCACGACCTGGGTCCCATTCTTCGGTTACCCTCTTTGGCGCCCTTCGCCGGCTCACCCCGTCCCCTGATGATTGCGTTCACGTTTTTTATTCGGCTGGTCGCTGCATGGATGTTGTTGGCCGTTCCCATCCTCCTCGCCGCCGAACCTCTGGCGGCTCCTTCCATCCCCACGATCTTCGTCTGCGGTGATTCCACCGCGAAGAGCCCGGGTGACATCATGGGCTGGGGGACGCCGATCGCGGACTACTTTGACGCGGCCAAGGTCATGATCAACAACGTCGCGCACGCCGGCACGGCGAGCCGCACGTACTTCGAAACCGACTGGCCGAAGGTGTTGCCGCAGATCAAGGCCGGGGACTTTCTACTGCTCGTGTTCGGCATTAACGACGGCGGGCTCCGCACGCCGCCGGGGCTGGGCGACGAGGTCGACCCGGTCTCGGGCTATCACACCTACGGCTGGTACATGTCGAAGATGGCCACCGACGCCCGGGAAAAGGGGGCGCGGGTTTTTCTGCTGACCGTCACGGCGCGCAACTGGTGGCTGAATCCCCGCGCGACCTATCGCAACGGCACCATCGTCACGCAGCAGGAGGGCTACGATCCGTTGGAGGACCGGATCGAGCGCGGCACGGGCGACGGGCGCTACACGCAGTGGACAAAGGACGTCGGCCAGCGCCTGAACCTGCCGGTTCTCGACCTGACCAACCTGCTGGCCGACCGCTACGAAAAGATGGGACGCGCGTCGGTCTCCGTGAACTACAAGGACCACAACCACACCTTTCCCGCCGGGGCCGACATCGTGGCCGCCACGATCGTCTCGGGCCTGAAGGCGTTCCGCGAAAGCCCGTTCACGCCGCTCCTCTCGGCCAAGGGCCGCGCGCTTGAGACGGCGGACAAGAAATATGTCACGAATCCTCAATAATCAGCAGTCTGCGGGTAGGGTTGGGGCGGTGCCTCAGCCGGGATCGGCGATCGACATCGCGGCTGAGGCACCGCCTCAGCCCTACCTCACAATCTCAAAATGAATCCCATGTCTTTTTTGCGCCTCTTGTGCCTTTTTGCGGCCATTGGGTTGGGGTGTTCCGCTGCGTCGGCTGAACTGCAGCCGGGCGACATCCCTCGCGCCACCCAGATCGGCACGGGACCAATCCCGGAAGGCAGCAAAGCGGCACCGGCGCTACCGGCCGACGCCACGCTGCCGAGCCTGTGGCTGATCGGCGACTCGACGGTCCGCAACGGCTCCTTCGGCGACGGCACCAACATGAACCAGTGGGGGTGGGGCGCGCCGCTCGTGGCTTTCTTTGAAGCGAAGAAGATCAACGTCGTGAACCGCGCCTGGGGCGGCACCAGCAGCCGTAGCTTCTACGAGGGCTGGTTCTGGAAGCTACTGAAGCCCGAGATCAAGCAGGGCGACATCGTGATGCTGCAGTTTGGGGCCAACGATAACGCCCGCGCCAGCCTCCCGGGCACCGGCGACGAGACCGAGGGCAACCTGCATACCTTCGGTTGGTACCTGAAGCGCTACGTCGAGGAGACGCGTGCCGCCGGCGCGACGGTCATCATCTGCTCGCTCACGCCGCGCAAGGCCTGGACCCCCGAGGGCAAATTTGTCCGCGACAACACCACCCACGTCGCCTGGGCCGCCCAGGTGGCGAAGGAGACGAACACGCCCTTCATTGACCTCTACGAGCTGATCGCGCGCCGCTACGAGACGCTCGGCCCGGCCATGGTCGACCCGCTCTATGTCCCGTCACCCACCGAACGCCTGCACACCGGCTGGGACGGCGCCGTCGTCAACGCCGAGTGTATCATCGCCGGCCTCAAGGCGCTGCAGCAGAACCCGCTCGCGGGGTTCTTTAATGAGCGAACCAAGGCAGTCACGCCGTGACGGTTCAGGGTCTTGAGTGGGAATGCCATCAAGCCTTGGTTGGCCATAGAGGCAGAGAGACACAGAGCCCAAACCTCATTGCCAATAACCACGGGCCGGGTCCTGCGAAGCAGGATTCCACGCCTCAATTTACAGCCGCGGGCTCGCCGAGCCGACCCGCAGGATCTCGGCGGCCAGTTTTCGCCAGCTGAAGGGCTTGGGCAGGATGCCGCGCAGCTCGGGAATCTGCTCCAGGTTCCGGCTCTCCAGATCGCCCACGTGGCCGGTGATGAGGAGAAAGACGAGGCCGGGTCGCTCCTGCCGCACCCGGGTAATCAGCTCGATCCCGTCGATGCCCGGCATGTTGAAGTCCGTCACCACCAGGCCGAGGTCCAACGTCGGCAGGGCATCCAGGAATTGCTGGGGATGGGTGTACGCGTGGATCGGGTTGAGGAAAAACTCGCCCAGAGTGACCGCGAGGAGATCCGTATAGGACTTCTCGTCGTCGACGATCGCGATGCCTGGGAGTTTTTTCGCGTTCACAGGATTGGGGATGCGATAGTTTTATCCGCGCGCGGAATTCCCGGTAAAGCAACGGATTGGCAAAGACTACTTAGGGGCGCGTAAGTGGGAATGCCGCCTCGGAAACGCCCGCGTACTTGGATCTTTCCGGCGGCAACTGGAACGTGCTGTGCTTGTCGCCCGCCGTTCCACTCCTACGTTCCCACCCATGCTGCACGTTGTCCTCCATGAGCCCCAGATCCCGCAGAACACGGGCAATGTCGGCCGCATGTGCGCCTTCACGGGCAGCCGGCTGCACCTCATCCACCCGCTGGGCTTCGTGATCAACGACCGGAATCTCCGCCGGGCGGGGATGGACTACTGGAAGGCCCTCGACGTCCACGAGCATGCCGACTGGGCGCAGTTCCGGCTCAGCGCCGCGACCCCGAAACGGCTCTGGCTTTTCACCACCCATGGCGAGCGTCCGTTCTGGGACGCGCCTTTTGCCGACGGCGACGGCCTGGTGTTCGGCAATGAGGGCGAGGGCGCGCCGTCATGGCTGCACGAGGAGATCGGGGTCGAGAATCGTCTCGTGATTCCCCATGCCGGCGTGGCCCTGCGCTCGCTCAATCTCTCCACGGCGGCCGGGATCGCGACCTACGAGGCCCTGCGCCAGACGGGCCTGCTCGCGCGCAAAGGGTAGGGCCCGCCGTCCCCGGCGGGCCTTGGTTGGTCCCATTCGACCTCTCGGTCGGATCTGGCGGATCGGTCCGATCTAATAATCCGCGGTTCGCGAGGATTATCCGGGCTGCTTCCCGCCGGCTGATTGGAAAAACCATTTGCCCAGCTCCGGGGCCAAGCTCAACGTGCCGCTTCCATGTCGCGCGGCTTTCGCCCCGCGATGCACCCTCCAACACTCGTCCTTCCCAACATGCCTATCGCCGTCGGTTCCAAAGCCCCCGATTTTACTCTGAAGTCCAAGACCTCCACCGGCTTGGTTGATGTCAAACTGAGCGATAACTTCGGCAAACAGCAGACCGTCATTCTTTTCTTCCCCCTGGCCTACACGGGTGTCTGCACGCAGGAGATGTGCGATCAGACCTCCGGCCTCGGCGAATACGAGAAGCTTGGCGCCTCGGTTCTCGCCATCAGCGTCGACAGCCCGTTCGCGCAGGAGGCCTGGGCCAACACCAACAAGATCGGCATCAAGCTCGCCAGCGACCTCAACAAGACGGTCATCAAGGCCTACGACGTTGTGTTCCCCATGCTCGCCGGCGTCGGTGACACCGCGGCCCGCGCCGCCTTCGTGATCGGCCAGGACGGGGTCGTGAAGTACGCCGAGCAGACCGCCACGCCGAAGGACCTCCCGAACTTCGCCGCGATCAAGGCCGCCCTCGCCAAGTAAGTTTTTCCTGGTGTAGGCCGGGTGCCCTCACCCGGCTTGCGCCATCGCCGGGTGAGGGCACCCGGCCTACATGTTTTTGCCCACCGTCTTCCGTCCACCGTCCAAGCCATGTCCCTCCCGAACCCGTTCAACACGCTGCAGGCGTTCACCGCCAACGGCGCCTCCCATCAGTTCTACTCGATCCCGGCGCTCGCGTCGGCCGGCTTCAATGTGAGCCGCCTGCCGGTCTCGATCCGCCTCGTGCTCGAGTCGCTCCTGCGCAACTGCGATGGGAAGCGGGTGGCCGAGCCCGCCGTGCGCGCGCTCGCCTCGTGGAAGGCCAAGGAGGCCCGGACGGAGGAGATCCCGTTCGTCGTCGCCCGCATCGTGCTGCAGGACTTCACGGGCGTGCCGCTGCTGGTCGACCTCGCCGCAATGCGCTCGGCGGTCACCAAGCTCGGGAAGAACCCGAAGATCATCGAGCCGCTCGTGCCCGTCGACCTCGTGGTCGACCACTCCGTGCAGGTCGACTTCGCGGGCAACGCCGAGGCGCTGGCCAAGAACCTCGAGCTCGAGTTCTCCCGCAACCGCGAGCGCTACCAGTTCCTGAAGTGGGGCATGCAGGCCTTCGACACCTTCAAGGTTGTGCCGCCGGGCATCGGCATCGTCCACCAGGTCAACCTCGAGTACCTCGCCAAGGGCGTGCTCAATGCGGGTAACGTTTACTATCCCGACACCCTCGTCGGCACCGACTCGCACACCACGATGATCAACGGCATCGGCATCGTGGGCTGGGGCGTCGGCGGCATCGAGGCCGAGGCCGGCATGCTCGGCCAGCCCGTCTATTTCCTCACGCCCGATGTCGTCGGCGTTTATCTCACCGGCGCGCTCCGCGAGGGTGTGACCGCCACCGACCTCGCCCTCACGCTCACGCAGCAGCTCCGCAAGGCGAAGGTCGTCGGCAAATTCGTCGAGTTCTACGGCCCCGGCGCCGCCGCGCTGCCTGTGGTTGACCGTGCCACCATCGCCAACATGGCTCCCGAGTACGGCGCGACCATGGGCTTCTTCCCGATCGACGCCGAGTGCGCGAACTACCTCCGCGCCACCGGCCGCGACGAAAAGCACGTCGCGCTCTACGAGGCCTACTACAAGGCGCAGAATCTCTGGGGCATCCCGCAGAAGGGCAGCATCGATTACTCGACCGACCTCGAGCTCGATCTCGGCAGCGTCGTCCCGAGTGTCGCCGGCCCGAAGCGCCCGCAGGACCGCATCGAGCTCCAGAACATGAAGCAGGAGTTCACCTCCGCCTTCTCCAAGCCCGTCACCGAGAATGGCTTTGGCAAGAAGGCCGAGGACTTCTCCACCGTGAAGGCCGAGGTCAGCCTCAACGGCGCCGGCAAGGGCACGATCGGCCACGGCTCCGTCCTCATCGCCGCCATCACGAGCTGCACCAACACCTCCAACCCGAGCGTCATGCTCGCGGCCGGCCTCCTCGCCAAGAAGGCCGTCGGCAAGGGCCTCAAGCTCAACCCTGTGGTCAAGAGCTCGCTCGCCCCCGGCTCCCGTGTCGTCACCGACTATCTCAACAAGACCGGCCTTTCGCCGTACCTCGACCAGCTCGGCTTCCAGACCGTCGGTTACGGCTGCACGACCTGCATCGGCAACTCCGGCCCGCTCTCCGCCCCGATCGAGGAAGCCATCGTGAAGAACGACCTCGTCGCGGCCTCCGTCCTCTCCGGCAACCGCAACTTCGAGGCGCGCGTCCACCAGAACATCAAGGCCAACTTCCTGATGTCGCCCCCGCTCGTTGTGGCCTTCGCGCTCGCCGGCCGCGTGGACATCGACCTCTCCCAGGAGCCCATCGGCAACGGCTCCGACGGCCGCCCGGTGTTCCTCAAGGACATTTGGCCGACCCTGCAGGAGGTCCGCGAACAGATGCAGGCCGCCCTCAAGCCCGAGGTCTTCCGCAAGCTCTACACCGACTTCGCCGCCCAGAACCCGAAGTGGAACGAGATCCCGTCCTCCGTCGGCAACGTCTACGAGTTCGACGCGAAATCCACCTACATCCAGGAGCCGCCGTTCTTCACCGGTTTCAGCATGACGCCCGGCGCGATCAAGCCGATCACCGGCGCCCGCGCCCTTGGCATCTTCGGCGACTCCGTCACGACCGACCACATCTCGCCCGCCGGCGCCATCAAGAAGAGCTCGCCCGCCGGCAAGTTCCTCCTCGAAAACGGCGTCACGTTTGAGGACTTCAACTCCTACGGCTCCCGCCGCGGCAACGACCGCATCATGACCCGCGGCACGTTCGCCAACGTCCGGATCAAGAACCTCATGCTCGGCGGCAAGGAGGGCGGCAACACCCTCGCGCCCGACGGCACCGAGGTCTCGATCTACGATGCCGCCATGGCCCACCAGAAGAACGGCACCCCGCTGATCGTCCTCGCCGGCCAGGAATACGGCACCGGCTCGTCGCGCGACTGGGCCGCCAAGGGCACCAACCTCCTCGGTGTGAAGGTCGTGGTGGCGCAGAGCTTCGAACGCATCCACCGCAGCAACCTCGTCGGCATGGGCGTGCTCCCGCTCCAGTTCAAGGAGGGCACCACCGCGCAGACGCTGAAGCTCGACGGCTCCGAGACCTACGACGTCGTGGGCCTGACCGCGGACATCAAGCCGCAACAGGACCTCACCCTCCGCATCACCCGACAGGGCGGCGCGGTGGAGAATGTCGTCGTCCGCTGCCGCATCGATACGCCGATCGAGATCGATTATTACCAGCACGGCGGGATCCTCCCGTACGTCCTCCGCCAGATCGTGGCGAGGAACTGAGGGTAGGGCTGCCTCGACGAGGCGGCCGCGATCAAGCCACCGGATATTTTGCACACCGTGACACGGAGGTCACAGATCCAGACCTTGGATTGGTTCGTAACCCCAATCACCCCCGTGCTCTGTGTTCCCTGTGTCTCGGTGTGAAAAAGGTTCGGAATCATCCGGCCGGGTCGTCCTGCGACGCTCTTTGAGCTAGGCAGGGCACGGTCGACCCAGCCGTACCTTATGTTCCGGACCGTCTCAGCACTCTTCCTCGCCGCCTACGCCGTCTTTCTCGCGGCGTATTTCGCGGCGGTGCCGGCGGGCTCCGATTCCTCCGGGTATTTCAACACCGCGCGGTTGCTGACCGAGGGCCGCCTCGCGACGCCGCTGCGCGGGATCGAGGGTTTCACCGCCTCCTCGCCCTGGGTGTTCACGCCGCACGGCTTTACGCCCGAGGGGGCGCAAGCGGGCCTGACTCCGACCTACCCGACGGGACTCCCGCTGCACTACGCCGTCGGGGCGGGGCTGCTTGGCTGGCACTGGGGTCCGCTGGGGGTGGCGGTATTGGCCTCGGTCGCGACCGTGCTGCTGACGTTTCTCATCCTGCGGGAACTCGGCGTCGGCCGTCCGCTGGCCGTGGCGGGAGCGACGGCAATCGCGGTGTCCCCCTTGTTTCTTTTCGTCTCGTTCATTCCGATGAGCGATGTGCCGACGACGGCATGGCTGACGCTGGCCGTGCTCGGGGCGCTGCGGGCGCGAAGCTCCGCCGGCTGGGCGGTCGTCGCGGGCCTGGCATTCTCCGCCGCCGTGGTGATCCGACCGACGACGGTGGTCTTGGCCCCGGCGTTTGCGCTGCTCCTCGGCGGACTCCGGCCGATCGCCTGGGCCGGCCTTGGCGCGGTTCCCGGCGTGGCTTGGCAGGCCTTTACCGGGGTTACGCTTTACGGCGGTGTGTTTCGGACCGGCTATGGCGCCTTTGGCGACTCCTTTGGCTGGGAGTACCTCATACCCTCTTGGCACAACTACGTGATGACGTTTCCCTCGGTGCTGCCGCTCGCGCTGGTAGCCGCGCTGCTCGTGCCGTGGTGGCCGTGGAAAAGTCGGATCCGTGAATGGGTTGCCTTGGGACTGTTGGCGGCCGGCCTGCTGCTCTTTTATTCATTCTACAACGTCACGAAGGACGTCTGGTGGTATCTGCGTTTTGTCCTGCCGGTCTTTCCGGTGCTGGTCGCGCTGGCGCTGGTCTGGTTGCAGGGATTCATGGAATACCGGAAAATTTCCGCGGACGTTGGCCGGGCGGCCTGGATCGTCCCGGCATTGGTCATCGCGGCCAGCCTCGTGCCTTCCGTGCTCTGGTCGCGGAAGCAGCATGTGCTGATGATGAAGTCATTCCAGCAGCCGTACGCCGCGGCCGGGGAGTGGGCGCGGGATAATCTGCCGAAGGGCGCGGCCGTGGCGGCGATGCACCTGAGCGGCACGCTCTATTTCTACTCGGACCTGCCGATCGTGCGGTGGGACCTGATTTCCACGGAGGATGTTGCGGCGCTCCGGCGCACGCTGACCGGCTCAGGACGGAGGATCTACGCGATGGTGCACCCCTTCGAGGGTGACACCAAGCTGCGCGAACAATTCCCCTGGCGCTGGGAAAAGGTGGCCGAGGTGGAGGGCGTGGTGGTTCTCCGTTCCGGCGGAGAGGAACGGTAGGGGGCGACTCCGTCACCGCCGTTTCGATCTCTCACCGCCCTGCCAGGGCACAAGCCTACTTGGCTGGCGGGAGCGTCGCGGCCGCCGTCGGCGGGACGTAGTCGACCAGGGTCGCGACCCCGGCACCGAACCGGAATTCGAGCTCGAAGCGGACGGGCAGGCGGCGCGGGTCGTCCTGCGCAATCCAGATGCGCACGGTGTTGCCCCGCTTGAAAGTACCCTTGGGCGGGGTCTTCTCCATCTTCGGGCTGAGCAGGAGCGTGTTGAATTTCCCGATCGGGGTACGGATGTCCTCCAGGAGCTCGGCGTGGATCGTGAGCTCATAGAAATCATCGTCCCAGAGTACGAGGGTGTCCTGCTTCTCGCCGGGCTTGAGGGTCCAGTTCCGGGTGGCGAGCAGCGAGGTGATGAGATCGACGGGGCTGCCGGCGGGCATGGGCAGGTCGCGCGGCTGGGCCGAGGGTTCGGTGTAGCGGGCGATGGACTTCGCGTAGTCGAAGGTGACGGCGTGCTCCTTGATTTTGCCGCGCTGGTCGCTGCGCTCGGTGAAATTCTGGATCCGGCCGGAGACCGGCTCGAAGAAGGATTCCCCCTTGGCGTCAAACTTCAGGAGCGACCGGGCCAGGCCCTTGGTTGACGTCGTGGTCGTGATGACAAGGCGCGGTTTCCCGTCCACGGTGGTCTCGCGGGCCTCCATCCTGATCTCGCCGGCGGTGATGCCGCCGTAGGTGACGCGGTAGGTCAGGCGCTCTCCGGGCTTGAGCGCAAGCGGAGCCTGCGCGGCCAGCGGGGGGACAAGGGTGAGGAGCATGAGGAGCCACCACGGCTTCATGGGCGAAGTCGTTTAACGGGCAAACCGGCGGAATGCACGTTTGAAGACAAGGAGGTGGTGGGGCTTACCATCGGAAGGAAAGAGAGTTACCCAGACCCGGCTATTCCGTTTTGGTTGCGGGATATTCGGCAGTGGCAGGTGACGAGTGACGAGAGGGGCGATTCAGCGGTCTTTGGTTTCTCTCGTCACTTGTCACTCGTCACCTCCTCACCCCCCGAGGGTGAGATCCAGCTGGTTGTCGCGGCCGACGGCCATGGCGTCCCAGCCGCGGGCGCGGAGGGTGGCGGCGAATTCCCGGGCGAAGCCGTGCAGGGTGAGGATCTTTTTGGGGCGGACGAGTTCGACGAAGCGCAGCAGGTCGGGGTAGTCGGCGTGATCCGAGAGGGGGAAGGCGGCGTCAGTGCGAAAGCGGTAGCGTGCGCTGGAATCGATGGCCCAGCCGGTCACGACCGCGGTCTTGGCCGCCGGGATGCGTTGCAAGAGGGACGGGGTGTGGGGTGGGCAGATCACGATGTGGCCGCCGAGTGCCCGGGCGTCGAATTTGCGGTATTCCGGGAAGGTCATCCCGAGCTGGCCGTAGACCTCGGTGAGGTAATGGCCCTGCTCGTGGAGCATCACCGGGATCCCCGCCGGGGCGAGGGCGCGGAGCACCTCCTGGGTCTTGCCGAGGCTGTAACAGAAAAGCACCGGCGTGCGCCCCTCGGCGAGCGCCTCGCGGCAGAACGCGATCATGGCCGCAACGACCTCGGCGTCGGGCGGGAAGACGTACTTGGGCAGGCCGAAGGTGGTTTCCATGACCAGCACCTCGGCTTGGGGCGTGGCACAGGCCTCGGCCGCGTGGCCGGGCCGCAGCTTGAAGTCGCCCGTGTAGAGCAGGGTGCCGTGCTCGGACTCGAGATGCACCATGCTCGAGCCGAGCACATGGCCGGCGGGGAAGAGCGTGGCCTTCAGCCCGAACTCGATCTCCCGGCTCTCGCCGAAGTCGAGGAGGGTTTCCTTGCGCTGGCCCGGCATCCGGGCGCGCAGGATGCGGGCGGTGCCGGGGGTGCAGACGACCTCCGCGTGGCGGGCGATGTGGTCCGAGTGGGCATGCGTGATGAACGACCGCGGCGCCTTGGTCTGGCCGTCGAGCCACCAGGCGATCTGAGGAAGCCAGACGCCCTTCTTGTAGTGGATGTCCCATGCCATGCGCGAGGGACGGAAGGGAACGCCAAGCCAACGTTCAACGTTCAACTCTTAGCGCTAAATTTGAGCCGCCAAGCATGCTGTCCGGCTTGTGACTTGAGCGTTGAACGATTCCTGAATCAGCGGATCCCGAGGGCGCCAAGGATCAATAGCACCAGCAGCCCCAGCCCCACGACGATCCAGTACCACGCGACGCCGCGACGGAGGGGTGGCGGCACCGGCTCATCGTGGCCTTCGTCCGGGAGATCCAGTCCGTCGTAGATCGAACTTTCGCGCCAGCCGGTGCGCTCGTCGGCGCCGCAGGCGGGGCACGCCCGGGCGGTGCGCGGGATCTCCGCACCGCAGTGGGCGCACTCCTCCGGCGGGGGAGGCCGGCTCATGGCCGCGGCTCGCGGACCGGCTCGAAGTATTTGTGCCGCGCGAGGCGCCAGGCCGTGACAAAGAACGCGGTCAGCGGGATCGCCAGCAGCATGCCGAGCACGCCGCCAAACGCGGTGCCCCAGAAAAAGATCGCCACCATGATCGCCACGGGGTGGAGGCCGGTGCGGTCGCCCATGATCTTGGGGGTGAGCACCCAGCCCTCGATCAGCTGCACGCCGATCTTCACCAGCAGGACGAGACCGACGAGCTTCCAGCCGCCGTCGGGCTGGAGGAAGGCGAGGGGTAAGGCGGCGACGAGCCCGAGGATGGTGCCGAGGTAGGGCACGATGTTGAGCACGCCGAGGGCGAGGCCGATGAAGAGCCCGAACTTGAGGCCGATGACGGAGAAGCCGAGGGCTAGCAGCACGCCCATGATCAGGCCGATGAGGAGCTGGCCGCGGAAGAACGACTCGATGATGGCGACAAACTCACGGACGAGGAAGAGCACGTCGTCGCGGAGCCCCCGGCTGAGGAAGGGCAGGTGGTTGGCGAGTTTTCCCGTGCCCTCGACGCGCGAGAGCAGGAAAAAGAAGAGGTAAACCGGCACCACCGCGAGGTGGGTGATCGCCGCGACCGCACCCAGCACGCCGCCGCCGGCGGCCTGCAGCGAGGGCATGAGCCCGGTCGTGAGCTTCTGCGCCTCCTGGCCGAGGTGCTGCACCACGCGCTGGACGGCGGGATTCGCGAGTTGCTTTTGGACGAAGTCGGCCAGCTCCGGGTGCTGCTCGACGAGGTACTTGTGGGGGTCATCCATCACATTGCCGAGGTAGATGAGCAGGTCCGTCAACTGGGCGACCAGGGGCGGGAGCAGCTGGGTGACCAAGGCCATCACCAGCAGCAGGAAAACGCCGTAGAGCAGGATCACCGCCGCGAGCCGGCGGAGCTTCAGCCGTTGCTCCAGCACGGTGACCACCGGACGCAGCACCATCGCGAGCACGCCGGCCACGGCGAGGGGCCAGAGCACGCCGGAGAAAAACCCGACCAGCCGCCCCAGCACGATCAGGGCGGCGATCAGCCCCGCCGCGATGGCGAGGAGAGCGGCGAAGGCCGCGGCGAACCCCACCAGCCGGCGCTGGGCGGGGTTGAGGATGCCGGGCTCGGGGTCGGACGCCATGCCGCCAGTGTCCGGGCAATGCCGCCTGCGCCAAGCAAAAGCGGAGGGAATTGCGCCGCGTCGAATTTCCCGCGCCGCCACCTGCAAAGCTGTTGCCGGCCGCTGCTTCAACAGATTGGCTCCGCATTTCTAGAGGTATTCGCAGGTCGCTGATAGTCTCCGGCCCGTCTCCACCTCGTTTTTCGTACCCCCCCATCCCATGCATCCCAAATTATCCTTCCTCCGTGCTTTCCCCTTGATCGCCTGCGGCCTGTTCCTCGCGACCCTGCCGGCCCGGGCAGCCGAGGCCCCGGCCGCCGCCACGGCCGCCCGGGACAGTGGCGCGTCGATGTTCGGCGCCGGTGCGTCCTCGCCCGTGGTCCTGGCGGACCGCCGGGTCACCTTCAACGTGACGGCCCCCGAGGCCCGCAAGGTCCAGCTGACTTCGCCGGATTTCAACCTGGGCGGCGGCACGATCGAGTTCGTCAACCTCGGGCCCGAGCTGAAGAAGGACGCCCAGGGCGTCTGGACCGTGACCGTCGGCCCGCTCAACCCCGGCCTCTTCCGCTACACGTTCCTGATCGACGGCGTCTCCACGGTGGACCTCCGCAATCCCGATTCGGCCGAGGACCTCAGCGGCGTGGAGAGCATCCTGCGCGTGCCGGGCTCTGACTTCATGGACATCAAGAATGTCCCGCACGGCACGGTGAGCCAGGTGTGGTATTACTCGACGACCCTCGGCCGCCACCGCCGGATGACCGTCTACACCCCGCCGGGCTACAACGCGGGCAAGGACAAGCTTCCGGTCTTCTATCTCCTGCACGGTGCCGGCGGCAGCGATGGCGCCTGGGTTTCGGTCGGCAACGCCAATTTCATCCTGGATAACCTGATCGCGGCGAAGAAGGCGAAGCCGATGATCGTGGTCATGCCCGACGGTCATATCGGCTCGACCTTCGACATGGCGACGATGGGCCGGGACCAGTACGTGCCCGACTTCCTCAACGACGTGGTCCCCTACGTCGAGAAGAACTACCGCGTGCTCCCGAACCGCGCCAACCGGGCGATCGCCGGCCTCTCGATGGGCGGGGCGCAGACGCTCAGCATCGCGATCCCGCACCTCGACATGTTTTCCGCCATCGGCGTTTTCAGCTCCGGTCTTTTCGCCGGCCCGGATGATCCGATGGTGAGGGCCAACGCTGCCGCCCTCGACAATCCAGCGCTGAAGAAGGGCCTCAAGGTCCTCTGGACCGCCATCGGCAAGAACGACTCACTCGCTGCGCCCGGCAATGCGGCCATGCTCAAGGTCCTCAAGGAACACGGCTTCAAGGTCGACAGCCACACGACCGAGGGTGCGCACGACTGGGTGAACTGGCAGAAATACCTCAACGAGTTCACGCCGCTGCTGTTCAAATAAGACTCCGATCCGGATGGATTGGGGTAGGTAGGGCTGGCTCGACGAGTCGGCCGCGATGAGTTCAAGTCGGTTGTTTGCCACAGAGTCACAGAGACACGGAGGTCGGACGATTTCGGAGTTCGGAAACCCAAACCAAACAACGAGGCTTGGGCTCTGCGCGCGCTGTGCCTCTGGGGCAAAACATCCGGTATCGGCTCGTGGCGCCCAACCCGGGGGAATCGCACCCCAAACCGTCTTCCCGCTTTGACCTTGGCGGGTTTTCCGTAAGTTGGCGGTCCCCCGCATGCAGGCCGCAACCCATATCCACGTCAAAGGCGCCCGTGAGCACAACCTGAAGAACCTGGACCTGCGGATCCCGCGGGGGAAGCTGGTGGTGATCACCGGCCCGAGTGGCTCCGGGAAATCCTCGCTGGCCTTCGACACGATCTACGCCGAGGGCTACCGGAAGTACATGGAGAGCCTGTCCACGCAGGCGCGGCAGGTCCTCGAGCAGTTGAAGCGGCCCGACGTCGACTACATCCACGGCCTCTCGCCCGTGCTGGCCATCGAACAGCGCACGGGCGGCGGTTCGCCCCGCAGCACCATCGCCACGGCGACCGAGATCGCCGACTACGCCCGGCTACTCTGGGCGGTGGTGGGGCAGCAGTTTTGCCCGAAGGATGGCGGACGGGTGGTGCAGCGCTCGCTCGATGACAACGTGAAGCGCGTCCTCGCGGAGTGTCCCGGGGAGCGGATCATGCTCCTCGCCCCGTTCATGACCGCCAAGCCCAGCGTGCTGCGCGACGAACTCCCGCGGCTCCGCCAGCGCGGCTTCCAGCGCGTCCGGATGAACGGTGAGGTCCGCAATCTCGACGAGCCGAACCTCGTGTCGACCGGCACTGCACCCATTGTCGTCGAGCTCGTGATCGACCGCCTTGTCGCGCAGGCCGACCAGCGCAGCCGGCTGGCGGACTCGCTGGAGCTGGCGTTCCGGGAGGGTCATGACCGTGCGGCAGTGCTCGCGCAGAAGACCGCCGAGGCCCCGTGGCGGGAGATCGCGCTGAGCCAGTCGCTGTCCTGCGAGCACTGCGGCGACATCTTCGAGAAGCTTACTCCGCGGCATTTCTCCTTCAACCACGCCGAGGGGGCGTGTCCGGACTGCGGCGGCCTTGGCCGGCAAATGCGCTTCGTGCCCGACCTCGTGGTGCCCGACCCGGCCAAGTCCGTGCGCGAGGGGGCGATCAAGCCGTGGCGGATCGGCGGAAAAAATCTCATCATCAAGCACAACGCCCAGCTCAAGCAGCTGGCCGAGCAGCTGCCCTTCGATCCCGACGTGCCGTGGGAGAAGCTGCCGGCGGACACCCGCAAGGCGATCCTGCATGGGGCGGGGGAGCGGCAGTTTGCCTTCAAGCTCCGCCGCATGCGCGAGGCCAAGGCCATGCCCTTCGCGGGCGTCGTCGCCGACCTCGACGAGAGCTGGCGGGAAACCGAGAGCGAGGGCTTCCGCGCCCGGCTCACCACCTACATGGTCGCGGGCGGCTGCGCCGGCTGCCATGGTGCCCGGCTGAATCCGCGCAGCGGGGCGGTGACGGTGGATGGGTTGAAGTTTCCCGAGTTCATGCGGCTCGACATCGGCGCCGCCCATGCCCGCGTGCAGGGGCTGGCCGCGGCGCAGGCGGGGAACGAGGCGGCGCGGGAGGTGGTCACGGGCATCGAGCAGCGCCTGCACTTCCTCCTCGAGACCGGGCTCGGCTACCTGACGCTCGACCGCGAGTACACGACGCTCTCGGGCGGCGAGGCCCAGCGCGTGCGGCTTGCGACCCAGCTCGGCATGGGCCTGATGGGCGTGATCTACGTGCTCGACGAGCCGAGCATCGGTCTACACGCGCACGACAACCGCAAGCTGCTCGATAACCTCGTGGCCCTGCGGGACCGCGGCAACACGGTGCTCGTGGTCGAGCACGACGAGGATACCCTCCGGCTGGCCGACGAGCTGATCGAGCTCGGGCCCGAGGCGGGCGTCGAGGGTGGCAATCTGCTTTTCCAAGGCACCCCGGCGGACTGCGCGAAGTTGTCCGCGAAGGACTCGCGCACGGGCCCATATCTCTCGGGCAAGCTGCAGGTCATCAAGGACGCCAAGACCAAGGCGCCCGATGGGGCGTGGCTCACGGTGCGTGAGGCCAAGGAGCACAACCTGCAGGGCATCGACGCGAAATTCCCGGTCGGCCTGCTGACGTGCGTCACCGGCGTGAGCGGCTCCGGCAAGAGCACGCTGGTGAACGACATCCTGGCCGCCGGCGCGGCCAAGAAGCTCAACGGCGCCCGCACGCTGCCCGGCAAGCACCGCAGCATCGAGAACCTCGATCTCTTCGAGAAGCTCGTGCAGGTGGATCAGGAACCGATCGGCCGGAGTCCGCGCTCCAATCCTGCCACCTACACCAAGCTTCTCGACCTGCTGCGCGACCTTTACGCCCAGGTGCCCCTCGCCAAGGTCCGCGGCTACAAGTCGAGCCGCTTCTCCTTCAATGTCCGCGGTGGCCGCTGCGAGCGCTGCCAGGGCGACGGTGCCATCAAGCTCGACATGCAGTTCCTCGCCGACGCCTACGCGCCGTGTCCCAGCTGCGGTGGGCGGCGCTTCAACCGTGAGACGCTGGAGGTGCTGTTCCACGGCAAGTCGATCGCCGACGTCCTCGATATGACCGTGCGCGAGGCGATCACGCTCTTCCGCAACATCCCACGGATCGTGGACAAGCTCGCGACGCTCGACGCCGTCGGCCTCGGCTACCTCACGCTCGGGCAGTCGGCGACGTCCCTCTCCGGCGGCGAGGCCCAGCGGCTCAAACTTTCCCTGGAGCTGAGTAAACGCCAGCAGGGCGACACGCTCTACATCCTCGACGAACCCACCACGGGGCTGCACTGGGTCGATATCCAGAAACTGATGGACCTGCTCTTCAAGCTGCGCGATGCCGGCAACACCGTGATCGTGATCGAGCACAACCTCGACGTGATCCACCTCGCCGACTGGATCATCGACCTCGGCCCCGGCGGCGGCCGCGAGGGCGGGCGCCTGCTGTACGCCGGCCCGAGGTCCGGGCTCGAGGCTGCTTCCGGCTCACTGACGGGTGAAGCGCTGCGGACGTGGCACAAGCATTAAGCCGCTGCAGGTTTTTGCCACAGAGGCACAGAGAGCACAGAGCCCAAGCCTCGTCTTTTGTTTGGGGCCGAACCACGGAATTGTGTCACGCCAAGACGCAAAGCCGCGAAGCTCGGATATAGAGGATGGCGGTACGACCCCCAAGAAATCTGAATCCTCCTCCGAGCTTAGCGTTCTTCGCGTCTTCGCGTGCCAAACTTCCGAGGATTTGGCGTGAGTCCGCGGGGATCGTGCGGCTTAACTGACGGTCCGTTTTAATCCCAACCCACTCATACCATGGCCGGCGTAGGCAAACTCCTCAAACAAGCCCAGAAAATGCAGCGCGGCATCGAGTCGCTCCAGACCCAGCTCGACGCGAAGGAAATCGACGTCACCAGCGGCGGCGGCGCCGTGAAGGTGAAGATCAGCGGCGGCAGCAAGTGGCTCGCCCTCCAGCTCGACCCCGAGTTCCTCAAGGAGGACGCGAAGCTGGTGAGCGACACCGTGCTCGCGGCGATCCAGGACGCGGCCAAGCAGGCCAAGGAATATCACGACGCCGAGATGCAGAAGGTCACCTCCGCCTTCCAGATGCCGGGATTCATGTAAGCGCACGATTGCGCGCTTACATGGGAGATGGAAGTTGGGAGATGGGGAAAACAGAAGGCCGCAGCGATTCCGATGCCTTTCCCTATCTCCCAACTCCCAGCTGCGATCTACGATCTGCCATCTCCTAACTCCCAACTCCGGCTCAATGGAGCCCTCCCATGACCCCGTCTTTTGAAAAGCTGCAGCAGGCCCTGAAGCAGCTGCCGGGGATCGGCTACCGGTCGGCGGAGCGGATTGCGCTGAATCTGCTCGTGGAAAAACCGGCGCGGCTGCCGGCGCTGGTGGCGGCGCTGGAGGAAGCGGCCCAGTCGGTGCGGCGCTGCGCACGCTGCGGCAACCTGGCGGAGGGCGACGCACCCTGCGCGGTCTGCGCCGACGAACGCCGCGACGCGGGCGTGGTGTGTGTGGTCGAGCAGGTGCCCGACCTCGTGGCGATCGAGCGCTCGGGGGCGTTCCGGGGCGTGTACCACGTGCTCCATGGCAAGCTGTCGCCGATCAACGGGGTGGGGCCGGGTGATCTCAACCTGGCCACGCTGCTGGTCCGGGTGGAGTCGGGTGAGGTCCGCGAGCTGATCCTGGCGCTCTCCAACGACGTCGAGGGCGAGGCGACCTGCCATTACCTGACCCAGCACCTGCCATCCGCCAACGCGGTGAAGGTCTCCCGCATCGGCTTCGGCCTCCCCAGCGGCGGCGGCGTGCTCTACGCGGATTCGGTGACGCTGAAAAGCGCGCTGGATGCGCGCAGGAACTACGATTGAGGGCGATTGGCTGGGGGTAGGGCTGACCCGCCGGATCGGCCGCGATATTTCCTAACCCCGGATTGGTTTCACGCAGAGAAGTCCAGCCTTCGCCAAGCCTACGGCTGGCCAAGGCAAAGGGCGCGGAGATTCGGATTCAAATCAGCTGGGAACGCTGATCTTCGCTGATCGACGCTGAGGCTGATTTCTCTGTGCCCTTTGTGTTCCTCTGTGCCAAAGGATCGTGGCAATCGCGGACCGCGGGGATGTCAGCCTTCTGGCGCCGGACCCGCCCCCGAAACCGGGACTTGTCATCGGCCATTGAATGCCGCACTTAATGCGCCGGTTTTGCGGGCATAGTATACCGGCTATTATGTGTGCTTCCCAAGCATGAGAAGAGGGTTCGACTCCCTCTGCCCGCACCAACCCCGACGTGTCGGGGTGACCCTGCGTAGTTCGAAGAACGAAGCAGGGCATTGAATCCGTAAAAAAACCCGCCGGCGGTCCGGCGGGTTTGGGCTTTCAGAATGGAGCGGCGTCAGATCGCTTTGGGAAACTCGGCGTCTAGATCCACGGCGTGGAGATCGTGGCGGCGGCTGCGGAAGAGCTTGGCGCGGCGGCCGAGCATGCGGTCGAGCTTGTCGACCAGGAGGGCCACGGCCTTGTGGCACTCCTCGGCCTCGACGGAGGCGTTGAGGTCGGGGCCGTGGATCATGACATGACCCTTGGCCTTGAAGCGCGCACCGACCGCCTGCTTGGCATCGAACTCGAGTTCCACGCGGAGCCGGATGATTCGCTCCTCGTGGCGGAAGAGGCGCTCGGCCTTGTCTTGGACGAAGCTTTTCAGCGACGGGGTGAGCTCGAGGTGGATGCCGGAAACGATCATGTCGTGCGAACTGTTTTGTCTGTTCATGGTTCGGCCTATTCGTTGGTTTGAGCGGGCGCCGGCGGAATGTCGGCCCCGGGAAAATTTCCATCCGACCGCTTTGTGTCCTCGCCTCGCGAAGTACTCCAAAAACTCTCCGCTGTCATAGTGACAGGGGGATCTTCCGGTATTGGAAAATCGTTCATCGGAACGACTGCAAAGCTGCAACCGTCACTCCCGTTTTGCAACCTTTCGCGCCGAATTCCGGACATAAATCTTCCTGAGCTTAAGTTGCGCCACTTCGCCTGCGATTTGTCGAAGCCGGATGAAATTGAGGAGACGGTGCCGCAGCTCGTAGCGCATCTCAAAGCCGTCATGCCGCAGGGTAGAGTGTTGCTGATCAACAACAGCGGCTTCGGCGCCTACGGGCGTTTTCCCGAGCCCAATCTTGGTGAACAGCTGGAGATGGCCGATGTTAACATGCGCGCGGTGCTGCATCTCACGGGCCTGCTCCTGCCCGAACTGAAGCGGCGCGGCGGGGCGATCATGAACATCGCCTCGACGGCGGCGTTCCAGCCGACGCCCTACCTGGCCACTTACGGAGCGACCAAGGCCTTTCTGCTGCACTGGAGCGTGGCGCTGGGCGAGGAGCTCCGCGGTTCGGGCGTGCAGGTGCTCGCGGTGTGTCCGGGCCCGACCGCGACGGGCTTCTCGCAGCGGGCGGGACTCAAGCCGGGGCAACTGGCGGAGGGGCCGCGGATGACCTCGGAGGACGTGGTGATGGCCTCCTACCGGGCCCTGGCCGCCGGGAAAAGCATCGTCATCCCGGGCGCCAAGAACCGATTCCTGGCGGGCCTGGCGGCCCTGACCCCAAAACCCTTGGCGGCACGGATCGCCGGCAGGGTGATTGCCGGCAGCCGGTTGCCCCCGGAGCAGCGGTGAGTTCTCTTCTTGTAGGAGCCTGCTTGCAGGCGATTTTACCCCGGTCGAAGGACAGCGTCCCGAATCGCCTGCAAGCAGGCTCCTACATTCATGACTGCGGATTAGAATGAGCGCCGAAGTCAGTTTCCCCACTGGCATTTCCGGCACGGATCCGCGCCGCGCCTGCGCATGGCCGCGGCGACTCTACCAAGGGCCGGCCCGTCTGATCGCGCTGGATGAGTTAAAGTCGTGGATCCTGTTCGAGGACGAGCGCCTGCTGGTGGTCAACAAGCCAGGCGACGTGGTCTGTCATCCCTCCAAGGCGGGACCGTGGTCGAGCCTGGTGAGCGCCACCCGCGAGTACACGGGGCTGCCGACGATGCATCTCGTGTTCCGGCTCGACCGCGAGACGAGTGGTGTGGTGGTGCTGGCGAAGGACGCAAAGACCGCGACGCGGCTGCAGACGGCCATGATGCGGCGGCAGGTGGGCAAGACCTACGAGGCGATCCTGACCGGGCGACTGCCGGGGAAGGTCACAGTCGATCAACCGCTGGGTGATGACACGGCGAGTCCGGTCTTCACCAAGTCGGCGGTGGTGGCGGGTGGCCAGGCCTCGGTGACGCATTTCGATCCACTCAGCGCGACGGATGCCTTCACGCATGTCCGGGTGATTACCGACACGGGGCGCAAGCACCAGATCCGGGCGCACGCGCAGTGGCTCGGTCATTCGATCGTGGGCGACAAGATCTACGGGCCGGACGCCCGGCTTTACCTGCAATTCATTGAAACCGGCTGGACGCCGGCCCTGGCCGAGCGGCTGCTGCTGCCGCGGCAGGCGCTGCATTGTGCCCGGATCGACCTGAGCCCGGCACGTTGGGAGCAGGAATTCAGCGCGCCGTTGCCGGAAGATATGCGGCGGTTCTGCTCGGAGCACGGCTTGGAGCGATAGGGCGGGACGGGTTCGGCCCGCCGGGCAAAAGGACAATCCCGGCGCGCCGAACCCGTCGCTACGCAGGGCAAATTTTCCGGAGTTTTTGGCACGCCAAGACGCCAAGGGCGCAAAGGTCCGAGAGGGCACAGATTATTTGGCGGTCCGGACCACGAACTGAAAATTCCCTCTTCCGAGCTTTGCGTTCTTCGCGTCATTGCGTGCCAACCCGCCGGAACCCGAGCTTGCCTCACGCGCCCTACCTTCGGACGTAAGCCTATTCTGTGCCTCCAAGTCGGGGCGCCTTATCGCCCGCCTGCGTCCATCACGGTCCGGTAGAGTTCGAGATAGCGGGGAACGATCTGGTCCGCGCTGAATAGCTGCGCGGCCCGGGCGCGGGCGGCGGTTCCCATCCGCTTCCGCAGCTCCGGATTGGCGATCAGGCGGCTGGATGCGTCGGCGAGGGCCTCGGCGTCACCAAACGGGACCAGATGTCCGGTGACACCATCGTCAATCACCTCCGGGATGCCGCCGACGGCGGTCGAGACGCTGGGGACGCCGAAGCACATGGCCTCCAAGATCCCCAGGCAGAAGCTTTCGCTCTCGGAGCTGAACAGCGCGAGGTCGGCGGCCTGCAAGTAATCCTCCACGCGATTGATCCGCTCGCGCACGATCACCCGGCCTTCCAAGCCGAGGCGGCGGACGTCGGAGTCGAAAGGCGCAAAACTTTCGCCGGCGATGATCACGAGCTTGAAGGCATCGGCGGGCTGAATCCGCGCGGCGGCCTCCAGGAGCAGGTCGATGCGCTTCACCGGGCGGAGATTGGAGATGTGCAGGATCATCGCCTCGGCGCCGATCCCGAGTTCTCGGCGCACCTCGTCGCGCGGGCGCGTCGGGGCCTCGGGCTCGAAGAAATTGTGGATCACCTCGATCGGCCGCTGCACGCCGAGGTGGTTGATGGTTTCCCGGCGCAGGAACTCCGACACGGCCGTGATGGCGTCCGAACGCTCCAGCGCGTGGCGGATGGCCGGACCGTAGCCTGGGTCGCGGCCGAGCAGGGTGGTGTCGGTGCCGTGGAGCGTGGTGACGATCCGCAGCTTGTGGCCGGCCGGCAGCATCTCGCGCGCGAGGATGGCGGCGGTGGCGTGCGGCACGGCGTAGTGCACGTGCAGGATGTCGAGGTGGTGGTCGCGGGCGACTTCCGCCATGCGGACGGAGAGCGGCAGGGTGTAGTCGGGGTACTTGAAGAGACCGTAGGTGTTGACCGTGACCGGGTGAAAAAACACCCGCGGGTGGTTCGCCGGCAGGCGGAACGGCTTCTCGTAGCTGATGAAATGGACCTCGTGCCCGCGCGCGACGAGCTCGGCGCCCAGCTCGGCGGCAAGAATGCCGCTGCCGCCCACAGTGGGGTAGCAGGTGATGCCGATCTTGAGGGGAGCGGGATCGATCATCGGCAGGTTGTGCCCGCGAATGGGCGCGAATGGATGCGAATATTCTGAGGTGCTGGTTGATCCGCCTTCATTCGGGTGAATTCGCGTCCATTCGCGCGCAACAATTCAGAATGCCCGGGCGCTACGGCTCAGCGGGGTGAGCGAGTTGAAGACGGGTGCGTCGGCGGGAAAGAGCGCGATCGCGTGGCCGGTGCCGCTGCGGAGTCCGTTCAGGCGGGCGCGGGTGAGCTGGAGCTCGACGTAGTTGCGGGTGGCCATCTGGGAGGCGTGGGCGTCCATCGCGCGGGTCCAGATGTCGAGCTGGGCGGAGACATCGATCAGAATCTTGTTGCCCGCGGGCTCGGCCTCGGGGGTGACGGCGTACCAGAAGAGCGTACCGCAGGCGTGGGGCTGCAAGGCGCGGAGTTCGCGCACGCCGCCGTAGCGTGCGACGCGGAGGGCATCGCGGACCATCAGGCCGAGCTTGGAGTGGTCCGGGTGCTGGTTGCCCTCGATGCTGGGCGCGAGGACCGCGCCGGGCCGCACGCGGCGGATGATCTTGGCGAGGGTGAGGACGTGCTGCGATGACACCTCGAAGTGCGCGTCGCCGCCGAGGTTCGCGAACTCGATCGAGGTCCCGAGGATCTTCGCGGCGGCGCGGGCCTCGCGGGCCCGGATGGCCGGGGTGCCGCGGGTGGCGGACTCGCCCTTGGAGCAGACGACAAAATGGGACTTCCGCCCGGCGGCGGTCTCGGCGGCGATGACGCCGCCGCAGCCGAATTCGATGTCGTCGGGGTGGGCGCCGAAGACCAGCACGGGAGAAAAACGAGGGGTATTCATAGTGTCTGGGACCCGTGCTAGTGACGAGTTACGGGTGGCGAGTGACAAGAATAGAAGCGGTAAAAGTTGGCGGGTGCTGTGATGCCGTCTCGTCACCTGTCACTTGTCACCCATCACTGATTTTCCCCCGCCCAGGCCTCGTCGGACCGATCAATCGCATCGCGGGCGACGAAGTTGATGTCGGGGGCGTCGGCCTTGTTCAGGTAGGCCTGCTCGCCGGCGCCGCAGACGTAGTGGGTGCAATGGATCACGGACTGCATCCAGCGCAGGCGGGAGTCACGGGTGGGGCTGAGCTTGTCCTTGGTTAGCTCGCAGGGTGGGAGCGTGACGTAGCTGTTGCCACCCTCGTGGAGCTTTAGGCAGCCGTCGAGCAGGCGGGCGCGGACGATCTCGCCCTGGTGGGGCACATCGAAGAAATACTCGGAAACGTCGCAGGCGGCGCGGCGCACGGCCGGGTCGCTGGAGCGGACCACGCGGACGCCGTCGAGCAGTCCGAGCTGGCGGTACATGCCGAGGCAGAAGTCGGCAACGTTGGTGGCGGCCTCGGCCTTGAAGGCGTCGACCGCGGCGGGGCTGACGTAAGTGGGGAGCTGGCGGGCGGTGTTGGCCTGCCAGCCGTCGGGGATGTGCTTGAGGTACTGGGGCGTGAACTTGCGCTGGAGCTTGTTCGTGAACGTGAAGTTCATCGGGTTCGGCTCGCCCGTGGTGCGGTGGCGCAGGATGGTCTGCGTCTCGCGCGGGTCGTGGTCGCTGTCGTGGCAGAAGAACACGATCTCCCCGCCGATCTCCGACTGGAGCCGGCGGGCGGTGACGAACTTCGCCTGAAGGAAGCGCCGGGGGAAAAAGCCGCAGGGTTGCTGGCCGAAGCAGATGATGGGACTCACAGGAATAAATTCAGGAGGAACAAGGCGGTTGAACCACGGATTGCACGGATCTCACGGATTGCAGCAGGGGAACCATTTTTTACAGGAGGGCGCGGAGGGCAGGGAGATTCCGATTGGGACATTCCCCAAGTGCTCCGTGTCCTCCTGTACAACTGTCCGGGGGATTGGGGGTCTTCATCCGTGTCATCCGTGAAATCCGTGG
>CAMDOO010000013.1 GCA_945903545.1 Opitutus sp. GAS368
TATGACGGGGTTCATGGGGTTTTGCTAGGCCTCTGACGGAGGAACGTCAACCCGCAGTTCCGCGGGCTGAGCCAAAGGGGCAGGACGGGACCAGCGATAAGGGACCAGCGATAAGGGGTCGGGCCGTTTATTGTTTAATTCCGAAACGAAGGTGGCCGAAATCTAACGATATAAGCCCAGACTCCTTACGGCAGCCCTCAGGGCTCGATCGTTAGTGGATTGTCTCAGTTTTCGGTGCGGCGGATCAGAAATGAGACAATCCACAAACCTTTCATGGGCCAACGCGTTCCACCCGCTCCGAGCCGGCGGTTTTTTTCTTTGCGCCCTTGCCAGCGTGGCGGCCGCCAGCTCCACTGCGACGCATCCCCCGACGGGCGCAGAACCCCCAAGTCCCGTCGCCCGGGCTTCCCCATGAACTCCTCCTCCGACCCCGCCCCGGTTCGCAATGCCGCCATCCTGCGCTCGCAGACTTTGATGACCCCGGCGCTCGTGCCGTCGATCTCGACCGAGCTGCTGGCCACCGCCGACGGCGAACTGAACCGCGAGCTGCACCACTTTCTCCTCGATCCGCCCTCCAATCCCGCGCTGCTCAAGGGCAAGAAGATCGCCATCTGCTGCACCAACGGCGTCGAGGAAGTCGAGATCACCGGCTCGATCCGCTGGCTGACCGAGCACGGGGCCACGGTGCACGTGGTGTCGCCGCGGATCGGCGAATTTGATCCGACGCTCGGCCTGCGTTTTCCCACGCAGTGCGCCACGCACGTCCTCGCGATCCGGCTCATGGAAAACGCCGGCTGGCTGAAGATCGACCGCCATCTCGACCAGGTCGCGGTCGCCGACTATGACGCCTGCATTTTTCCCGGCGGCTGCTGGAACCCCGATGCCCTGCGCGCCGATCCCCTGGCCCGGGCGTTTGTCCGCGGCATGTGGGAGGCCGGCAAACCCACCTGCGCCATCTGCCATGGCCAATGGGTGATGGTGAGCGCGGGCATCCTCAAGGGCCGGAAGGCCACCGCGGTCTGGAACATCCACACCGACCTCGCCAACGCCGGAGCCACCGTGCTCGACGAACCCTGCGTGGTCGATGGCAACCTGATCACCGCGCGCTTCCCCTACGATCTGCCGCGCATGATCGCCGCGCTGGTGAAACAACTGGTCGGTTGAACCAGCGCCGCTCCCGCACCTCCAGATGAGTCTGTTTGCCGCCCTTCGGTTGCCGCGCGAGATCCTGTTCGGCGCGGGCCAGCGTTTGAGTCTCGGCAAGGTGGCCAAGCGTTACGGCGCCCGCGTCCTCGTCTGCACCGACACGCGCCTCGCCGCCGATCCGGTCTTCACCGCTCTGCTCGGCCTGCTCGCCGCCGAGGGCCTGACCGTGCAGGTTGATGCCACCGTCCAGCCCGAGGTGCCGGTCGACTCCGTCCTTGCCTCCGCCGCATCGGCCCGGGCCTTTGCCCCTGAGGTCGTCATCGGCCTCGGCGGCGGCTCCTGTCTCGACCTGGCAAAATGCGTGGCCCTGCTCCTGACCCATGGCGGCCGGCCGCAGGATTATTACGGTGAGTTCAAGGTCCCCGGCCCGGTCCTGCCCATCATCGCCGTCCCCACCACCGCGGGCACCGGCTCCGAGGTCACCCCGGTCGCCGTGCTGTCCGACCCCGACCGCGCCTTGAAGGTCGGCATCTCGAGCCCGCACCTGATCCCCCAGGTGGCGATCTGTGATCCCGAGTTCACGCTCACGTGTCCGCGCGGCCTCTCCGCCGTGGCCGGCGCCGATGCACTCAGCCATGCCGTCGAGGCGTTCACGGCCATCCGCCGCGCGCCCGACGCGGCCCTGCCGCAGGAACGCGTCTTCGTCGGCAAGAGCGCTTTCACCGATCATTTTGCCCTGCTCGCCATCCGCCTGCTCAACCAAAGCCTGGAGCGCGCCTGCACCCACGGCAGCGACCTCGCCGCCCGTTCCGACGTAATGCTGGCCGCGACGGCCGCAGGCCTGGCCTTCGGCACCGCCGGTACCGCGGCCGCGCACGCCATCCAGTATCCCATCGGCACCGTGACCCACACCCCCCACGGTCTGGGCGTCGCCTGCGTTCTCCCCTATGTCATGAGCTTCAACCGCGCCGCCTGCGTCCCCGAGCTTGCCGAGATCGCTCGCACCATGGGCCTGACAGCGTCCAGCGACGACGCCCTGGCCGATGCCGCCATCGCCCGCGTCGCCGCCCTCTACGCCGCCATCGGCATCCCCGCCAACCTGCAGGCCCTGGGCCTGCCCGCCGACAAGCTCGCCTGGACCGCAGCTCAGGCGCTCGGCATCGGCCGGCTCATCAACAACAACCCGCGCCCCCTCGACGCCGCCAGCATGGACCGCCTGCTGCAGGCCGCCTTCACCGGCGACCTTCAGGCCGCGCGCTAGAACATTTACCGCCAACGATCGGAGACCATGACTGCCACCGCCGACACCTTCGTCCCCACAACGCTCGACTGCCGGCTCTATGCCCAGGGCCTTTACATCGGCGGCCAATGGCGTCCCGGCCGCGGCATCCCGGTGGTCAACCCGTCCGATGGATCCATCCTGGCCGAAGTCCCCGACGCCTCGGTGGCCGAGTCCTTGACCGCGGTCGATGCCGCCGCCAAGGCCGCCCCCGCCTGGCGCAACACCCCGCCGCGTCGCCGCTCCGAAATCCTGCGCCGCTGCTACGAGCTGATGACGGCCCGCGCCGAGGAACTCGCCACACTGATCTCCCTGGAGAACGGCAAGGCCCTGCCCGACGCCCGCGGCGAGGTCGCCTATGCCGCCGAATTTTTCCGTTGGAATTCCGAGGAAGCCGTCCGCATCGGCGGCGAATTCCGCACGGCCCCCGCCGGCACCAACCGCATCCTGGTTGAGCAGCAGCCCATCGGCATCGCGGTGCTGATCACGCCGTGGAATTTTCCCGCCGCGATGGCCACGCGCAAGATCGCGCCCGCCCTCGCCGCCGGTTGCACCGTCATTCTCAAGCCCGCGAGCGAAACCCCGCTCACCGCCTATGCCCTGGCCGCGCTCTACGCCGAGGCGGGCGTCCCGGCCGGCGTCGTCAACGTCATCACCACCACCCAGCCCGGTCCGGTTACCAGCGCCCTGCTCGCCGACCCGCGCGTGCGCAAACTCTCCTTCACCGGCTCGACCCCCGTCGGCCGCGTCCTCCTCGCCGAGGCCGCCAAGTCCGTGATCAGTTGCTCGATGGAACTGGGCGGCAATGCGCCCTTCGTGGTGTTCGACGATGCCGATCTCGAGGCCGCCCTCGATGGCGCCCTCGTCGCCAAGATGCGCAATGCCGGCGAGGCCTGCACCGCCGCCAATCGTTTCATCGTCCAGTCGGGCATTCACGACGCCTTCGTCTCCGGCTTGGTGAAGCGCATGGCGGCGATCAAGGTGGGCCCCGGCACCGATCCGGCGACCGGTTGCGGTCCGATGATCACCCGCAAGGCCGTCGACAAGATCGAGCGGCTCGTGGCCGACGCCGTCACCCGCGGCGCCCAGGTGCAGCTCGGCGGCACCCGCCCGGCCGGCCCGGGCTTCTATTATCCCCCCACGGTCCTGACCGGCGTCTCGCCGCAATCCGAGATGAAGCACGAGGAAATCTTCGGCCCCGTCGCCCCTGTCTATCGCTTCGACACCGAGGAGCAGGCCGTGGTCCTCGCCAACGACACCGAGTACGGCCTCGCCGCCTATGTCTTCACCCGGGACCTCAAGCGCGGCCTAGCCGTCGCCGGCCGCATCGAGGCCGGCATGGTCGGTCTCAACCGCGGCCTGGTCTCCGATCCCGCCGCTCCCTTTGGCGGCGTCAAGCAAAGCGGCCTCGGCCGCGAGGGCGGCGTGCACGGCATCCTCGAGTATTTGGAAGCCAAGTATATCGCGACGTCGTTCTGATGGGTCATTTTCCGCGATATCCCGTAGCTGGCCTCGCTGAGGCCGGCTGACCGGGGTCGACGACCCCGGCTGCAATTTCAACTGACCCGCTTCCCTCATGACCGGGATCGACCCCTTCCGCACCCGCGACGCGGTGCCCGATTTCGACCGCTATGTGGCGCAATATGTCGCCCGTAGCGCCGTCACCCGGGCCACGCTCCGTTCGCAGCGTGACATCCCCTATGGCGACGCTCGTTCCGAGCAGCTCGACCTTTTCTTTCCCGCCGCCCCCTCCGGACCGGCGCCGGTGCATTTGTTCATTCATGGCGGCTATTGGCGCGCGTGGGCGAAGGAGGACTTCTCCTTCATCGCTGACACCGTCACCACCGCCGGCGCCATCGCCGCGATCATGGACTACGACCTGATGCCCGCCGTCCGCATGGCGACCATCGTTCACCAGGTCCGTCGCGCCGCCCAATGGCTCGCCGCGCACGCCCCGGGCTTTGGGGGTGATCCGACGCACCTGACCATCTCCGGCCACTCCGCCGGCGCCCATCTCTGCTGCTTTCTGCTCAATCCGCCGGTGGTGCCGATCCAAGCCGCCCTGCTCGTCAGCGGCGTCTACGATCTCAAGCCGCTGCAATCCTCGTTCCTGCAGCCTGAAATCGGCCTCACTGACGACGAAGTGGCCCGCTACTCGCCGCTGCATGCCGCCCACGCCGTCGGCACGCCCACCACCATTCTCGTCGGCGAGCACGAAACCGTCCCCTTCCACGATCAGGCCGCGGCACTTGCCCGACACCTGCGCACCGCGCCCGTCACGATCCTGCCCGACGCCAATCACCTGAGTGCCGTGCTCGACCTCGGCACGCCTACCACCCAGGCGGCCGGGGTCCTCACGCGGATGATCGAGGGCACGGGCATCCCGATCTGAAATCTGAGAGCTGAAATTTGAGAATCCCACGGAGCCAAGCCGAACTCACGGTGAATTCATCGCCGCTTCATCCTCGCTTCGCGGGGCGGTGCCGTCCTCGCTGCCATGCAAGAACCCAACATTAAAAGCGGCTCCGCCCTATTCCTTCAGAGTGTCGTGGTGCTCATCGCTCTGGGCACGCTCGCGCTCATGCTCTGGGAGCCGCACCTTGAGGGCCGGAATGCCCACGCCACCACCTTCGAGATCTACTTCAAGGATCCCTTCCTGGCGTATGTGTATGCGGGCTCCATTCCGTATTTCGTGGCGCTCCATCGGACCTTCGGGCTGTTCGGGGACCTCAGGCGAAAGGGGACCTATTCGCAGGTAACCGTGGATGCCTTGCGCGCCATCAAGCGATGCGCGATCACCGTGATCGGTTTCGTGGCGGGAGCGGTCGTGATCATTCTGCTGACGGGCGACCCGGACGACCGCCCGGCAGGGATATTCATGAGTCTCCTCGTTACCTTGACGGCAAGCGGCGTCGCGACCGCGGCGGCGGTGTTCGGCCGGAATCTGCAGAAGGCCTTGGACCGGCCCGCGGGCGGCCGCGTCTGAGGGGTGGGAAAGGCGCGCCGAAGAGGTTGGAGGAAATGCACCTTAAACCACGGTGAATTCCCGAAGCCCGGAGCGAAATATATAGGGGTGGGGCAGGGCTGGCGGCTTTGACTTCCGAATCTGTCGCCCGCCACCATTTGCCACACATCCCCCGCCAACCGAACCTCAGCTGGGTTCGGCTGCGATTATTCCTAACTCGAAAGGAAATCACACCATGAGCCGTCTCACCCGCATTCCCCATTGTCTCATTCTCTCGGCGGCTCTCTTGATGCCGGCGATTTGTTTGCAGGCGCAGCCCGCGGCGCCGGCTGCCGGCCGCGGCGCAGCCCCCGCCAACCTGCCCGGCGCCACCGCCGAGCAGAATAATGCCGTTACGCAAATGAACTCCGGATTGGCGAACCTGGCCGCGGCCGCCACCACCGCCCGCACCGATCTCGCCAAGGCGAGCCTCCAGCTTCCAATCAATCCGAACGACATCCGGGCGAAGGCCGAAGCTCTCGGCAGCGCGGAGAGCGCCCTCGCCGGGGCCCGCTCCGATGGCTTTGCCGTGCTGCAGGCGTCGGCGAACAAGCTCAACGCCGCGCAGGTCCAGGCGCTCGTAAGGCCTCCGGCGCCCGCGGGCGCCGGAGGCGGACTGAACACCGCGGAAGCGGTAGCCCCCGAGGAAGGCATGGACAAGTATCCGGTGCCGCCGGAGGGGTTCAATGTCGCGCGCGACAACATTCCGCATGGCGAGGTGAACATCGTCGAGTACGACTCCAAGACGCTGGGGCTGCGCCGCATGCTGCGCGTTTACACGCCCCCGGGCTACAGCGCGGATCGCAAGTATCCGGTGCTCTATCTCCAGCATGGCCTGGGCAACACCAGCACCGAATGGACCCAACGGGCGCGTGCCCCAATCATCATCGACAACCTGCTGGCCGATAAAAAAATCGTGCCGTTCATCATCGTCTTCCCGAGCGGGAATGCGACGGCGGTGCAGGGCGACGAAAAGCAAGGTGACCGCACGCAGGAGTCCTACGGGCAGCCCTACACGGACGACTTGCTGAAGGAGATCATCCCCTTCGTCGACTCCCACTATTCAGTCTATACGTACCGCGATCACCGCGCCATCGGCGGAATGTCGATGGGGAGTGGCCAGACCCTGAACATCGGCCTGACCCATCTCGACCTGTTCAACTGGATCGCCTCGGTTGCCGCGGCCCCGAACATGAAGAAGCCGGTTTCCGATCTCATTCCCGATCCGGCCGCCGTCAACAAGTTGAAGCTCTTCTGGCTCGCCTCCGGTAACCACGATTCCCTGTTCCTCCAAAACACCCTGGTCATGCACAATTACCTGAAGGAAAAGGGAATTTCGCATATCTGGCGCGTGGACAGCAATGGCCACGACACCGGCGTCATGAGCGCCAACCTGTATCATTACGCCCAGCTGCTCTTCAAGGAGTAGGGGAACCAACTCACCCAGCCAAAACCCTCGGAAGCGATTCCGAGGGTTTTTTGTTGGGCTGAGGCCAAGGGGTTGGACACCTGGACCCCATCTGAAATTTGAAATCTGAAATGCCCCATCTGAAATCTGAGATTTCAAATTTCAGATTTCTGATTCGGTTCCTGACGCGGGACGAGGCCAGGTAGGACTCAAGGTTGGGACGGAGGGAGCACTAGACCCCATGGCGACGACGGGGCCGGCGACTTATGATCGGCCGCAGCCCAGTCGGCGCGCGCATCTTCCGGAAAACTCCTGTCCAAAATGAAACCACCAGCCGTTCCAGAACCCAAGATGGACCTCGCCAAGGATCTGGCGGTCTTCGAGCGCCTCCCCGCGAAGACCAAGGAGTTGGAGCTGCTGCAGGCCCGGGCGGAAAAAGCGACCGGCCTGGAAAGTGCCGCCCTCAACCTGCTCATCCGCGACAAGACCACCTGAGTCCATTGGCCTTGGCGGGCCGCCGCGCGATTGGACCGAGAAAAGAAACCCAGGAACTTCAAGGCGCCGGCGGTCTCACCCGCCCGCAAGCGGTCGAGGCTCACTCCGCCTTCGGCGCGCTGAAGCTCTTGCTGTAGAACCCGGACCGGTCGAAGCAGCAGACCCGCCGCTTCCCCTTGGCGAGCATGTCGCAGGCCCCGGCGATCCGGCTCGCGCGCGTTTTCTCCGACTTGGCGGAGATGATCCAGTGGATCCAGTCGGTGCGCGCGCCGACCGTAAGGTCCGCCCACCCCGCCCGCGCCTTCGGGGCGGCCGCGAGGGCCTGCTGGAGATCGGCCGGCACCGTGGGTTCCCGGTCCGAGTGGGCGAGTTCCAACGTGACAGTGTCGCCGGCCGTGGCGCCCGCAGCGGCGCCCAGCTTCCGGCTCACCTTGAGCCAGTGACTCTTCTGGCCATCCGGATCCAGCGCGGCCTCAAACGGGGCGCCGTTGAGCGTGCCTTCGACCAAAGCGAGGCCCCGCGAGGGGAGCTGCGCACTGGCAGCCTTGGGCAGGACGAGAAAGGTCCACGCTTCACCCGGTGCGTTCCCCGCCGGCCGGTGAAGGGTCGCGCTGAAGCGGATCCTGGCAGAGGTCTTGGGCATACTGCGCGGGATCATTTTCCCGCATCCTGCGGGGCGATTATTTTGAGGTTGCGGGAGGGATCGGGGTCGGGCGGTCGCGGGCCTGTGCCGCCGGAGACGAACATCAGGAAGCGGATGAGGAGGAAGATCGTGGCCAGGACCTGCGCCCAGCGCGGCAACCGGTGCCAGAGCACGTCAATCATCCGCCCACCCCAGACCACGAGGTCGTAGATGAAACGCTCCCGGTGCCCTTTTTCCGGAAACGGTGGAAACACGGGGAACGGATGCTCCCGGGCCCCTCCGGCCGGCTTGGCCGCGGTCCTCTGCGCCTCACGCGCCGCGCGCTCGGGATCCCGTGGCTGGTGTCCGGTGGCAAACTCCGCCACCAGCCGTTCCGCCATCGCGGTGAGCGCGGGGTTCTCGCGGCCGTCGGGACACTGCGTCCAGTGGACGGAGAGGAATTTCTCGGGCACCCGCGCCGTCCGCTCCGACGTGGCGTCGATGACCACGGGGACGAGGAACGTGACATCGTCGGCCATGTCGAGGTTGCGCTCGACCCCCAGTCGCCACTCGCGGCGGAAGTAACCCTCCCGGCGCGTCTCGGTCGACGACGAGATGATCGGCATGAAGTAGGTGCAGGTGCGGATCTGTTGCCGGATCTTCGCATCCCACGCATCGCCACCGGTCAGCTCCTCCTCGTCGAGCCAGACCTCGAGGCCGGCCCTGGCCAGCGTCTCGCGAATCGTCCGCGCCGCCGGGCGGTCCGCCGAGGCGTAACTGAGGAAGACCGAGGGCCGCGCGGGTGTCTCCGGCTCGCTGGACATCGCGGGCGAAGCTCGCCACTGGCGCAGGGCGAGTCAAGGCGGGCGCGGCGTGGGTCCTGCCTCCTTTTCACGTAATAAGTGAAAAGTGCGCAACGCGCCCCCAGGGCTACTCCCAGCATTTCACGTATTACGTGAAAAGGAGGCAGGACCGGGGCGTGAGGGCACGCGCCTCTGCCAAAAAAAGATCGGCGCCGGGAAACCCGGCGCCGATCGGAATCGAAAGCGGAGCGACCGCTTACTTGGCCGCCGGGTAGAAGACCGAGTCGAAGAACGCCTTCATCTCGGCGGCGTACTTCACGCCGTACTGGGCGAAGGTGGCCTTGGTGCGGGCGTCGGGTTTCCAGTCGAAGAACGCGTGGCCGGCGCCCTCGACGAGGACATACTCGGCGCGCTGGCCGGCGGCCTTGAGGGCGTTGGTGTAGCCCTGGACCTCCGCGTCGGGAATCGTCCGGTCGTTCGTGCCACGGAGCAGGTACTGGGGGACGGCGCGGTCCTTGATGTTCGGAATGTGCTCCTGGGGCGCAATCGCGGCAGCGGCGGCGGGGGCCGCGCCGTTCATTTGTCCACCGAGCATGGTGGCGCTGAACACTCCGTAGCTCGGGGCGGCGGCCTTGAGGGCGGCGGTGAGCGAGGTGCGCACCTGCGCGGCGGTCTTGCCCGCGGGAAGATAGGTGGGCTTGAACTGGTACACGCCTTCCTGCACGCCGAAGCCGCCATCGCCGATCATGTCAACGAGGTTGATCGCGGCCGCGGAGAGGTGGCCGCCGGCGCTGTCGCCCGTCACCGCGAGGCGGGTCGGGTCGGCACCGTACGAGGCGGCGTGTTCCTGGAAGTGGGCGAGGGCGCCGAACACGTCCTCGACCAGGGCCGCCATGGAGTTGGGGGACGCGTCGCCGTCGGCGGTGCCGATCCAGCGGTAGTCGACGCTGGCCACGACGTATTGCCCGCCGCGGACGAGCTCGCGGGCGAGGCCGCGCATGATGTCCTCGGTGTTCGCGGCCCAGCCGCCGCCATGGATGATGACGATCGCGGGCAGGTTCCGGGCGCCGTTGGGCGTGAACACATCATACTTCAGCGTCTTCACCCCGGGCTTCGCATAGACGATGTTCTGTTTCACGGTGAAGCCCTCGAGGGCCTGCGGGTCAATGAAGGAGGCGCCGACGCTCTTGTTGCGGTCCGCGGTGACCTTGATCTCGGTGCCGGTGAACTCCTCGAAGCCGGGAAAGCGCCCCGCGATGGTGTAGTTCACGCTGTCGATCGCGAAGCCCGGAGCGGGAGTAGCCGTGACGGTGAAGACGGTGCCGGGGGCCACCTTGCCGTCGGCGGGGAGGGCGGGTGTGATGGCGATCGTGCCGTTCTCGGGGTTCCGGACCGTGATGGTGAAGGTGGTGGGTGCGGCCGCGGGGGCAGCCGCGGGAGCCGGGGCGGGGTTCTGCGCGCGGGCCGGGAGGCAGCCCAGGGCGCAGAGCAGGCCCAGTCCGAGGGCGGTGAGAGGACGGGAATCAGCGTTTTTCGAGTGGGGATGTGGCATGGAGGGTGGGGGTGTAAGGTTCGGGGTTGGGAAAGCCGGTTCCGTCAGGACGGGCGACGGGGTGGCGGCAGGAAGGGACGGAAGTTGATTGCAGGGGAACGACCGGGTCCAGCATGGCATGGCGGCTTCTCCGGCGTCTTGCACCGCCTGACCCAATATTTTGTCTGCCGGCGCCAAGCCAATTCAGGCTGAATCGACCTGGCCGAAGGCGCCGGATTTTGAATCCCAAGACCATCCGGGCTCCGCGCCCTCTGCGGCCCTTGCGTGCCAAACGGTTTGAATTAGGCCGGGCCTCACCGTTGGGTCAGCTGGCCGAACACGATCCGGCCCGTGCGGATCATCCCGGCTTTTTCCAGCGTCCGCTGGGAGGCGAAATTGTCGGGACTGGTCCGGGCGGCGGGGATCGCGCCGAGGTCGCGGGCGGCCCGCTTCAGCTCCTGCGCGAGGTACGCGCCCAGGCCGCGCCGGCGGAATGGCCCGGGGATGTCCATGGCGATGTCGGCATGCGGAACATTATAGTGGAAGAGCAGGGTGCCCTTGCCCACCTCGGCCCCCTCAAGTTCGAGCACCCACTCGCATTGGCCGGCGCGTTCCTGGAGGCACAGCTGCGTTTCCTGCACGGAGGTCATCTGGCGCAACCGGGCGCCCTGCGAGGGCAGGGTGGTGGTCTGGCCCTCGGCGTAGACGAGGCGATCTATTTGGTGCGGGCCGGGCAGCCGGCCGACCAGCTCAGGCATCAAGGGCAGGTTGGTCTGCAGCTCGTACGAGTCGGCCCGGCTCGCCTGGGCAAAGGTGTCCCACAGCTCCGGCCATGAGTCGCGTTCGGCGCGTTGCAGAAAAAAATCAAAGACGGTGCGCCGTCCCTTCCATGGGCCTGCGACTGCCAGGCCCGCGAAGCCGACCGGCGTGCCGCCCAGCTGCAGCAGGTACTGCAGGCACCAGTCGCGGCGTTCGTAGAGGGAGTCATGGACAATCTGGCACGCGGATTCGGCGCGCAGCTCGTTCCGCCACGGGGCGATTTCCGGGCGCGGGACTTCGACGGCGGTGAACACGGCTTGATTCCGCCGGGAAGTGGCGGCGGAGCAAATCACTTTGGGCGCAGTCCTGATTTGGTCGGGCGGAGTCCACGCCCTTCCGGCGGGAAGATTATCCAAGCCAGAACACTGCTTGGCTTGGCTCCGCATTTAGCTCCGAGCGAAATCTGGAAACATCTCGCCCCGCGACCTGTAGTATAGCCGATTACGTTCCCGATGCCCACCTCCTCAGCTCTGGCTCGCATTTGGTGCCGCTGGCTTTTCTCGGCCTGCCTGCTGGTGCTCGCGTTTTCCGCCCGGGTCCAGGGCGCGGTGGAGGAGGCCGACGATGACAACGACGATGTCACGGTCATGGCGCCGTTCACCGTCAACGCGGCCCCGGTGGAGGAATTCGGCTTCCGGGTGAATTTGAATATCACGTTCGGCCTGTCCGGCTGGGATTCCACCGTCACCGTTTCGCGGGTTTATCCCAACACCGTGGCGGCCCGGGCCGGCCTGCGGCCCGGGGACCGGATCCTCCGGACCGACGGACAGTCGGCGAGCGTCTCGCTTTTTTCGCTCTCCAAATGGAGGAAGCTGATGGAGAAGAAATCCGTCGCGGCCGCCGCGGACAGGGGCGCCACCTGGACGCTCGAGGTCCAGTCGCGCGACAGCAACCTCCCCCGGACGGTCAAGCTGTCCGTGCCTTCCCCACCGCCGCACTGGGGTGCGAAGCCCTGGGTGACTCCGGAAGGTCGCGCTCCGGTCGCGGTGCCGGAGCCGGGCCCGTTGGCGGCCCTGGCCCGGACCGTCCTCGAGCATGGCGTCTGGACCACACACCCGGACGACTGGAAGGCGCTGGGCTACGACTGGACCCTGACCACGCGCGACGGCGCCCGGCACCGGATCTTTGTTTCCCGCGATCGCGGCCGGACGGAGATCATCCTCAGTCGCTCGCTCCGCGGAAAATACCGCTACACCTTTGTCACCTCGCCCTCCGGGGCGCTGCAGGAAGCCCGGACGTCGCGCGACAAGGACAGTGAACTGCCGCTCGACCAGGCGCGTGCGGCGTTCGAACAGGAGATCGGCTTCTGGCTCAAGGACGTCGAACGTGTCACCGGCCGCTGGCCGTTCGAGGTCAGCAATCCCGCCCTGGCCGTCGTGCCCATCGCGGGTGCCGCGCCACGCGCGCCAGCCGAAGGCCTGGCCAAGGCTGGGAATCTGGCCAAGCCGCCGGACTCCTTTCTCAAGCTTCCGAAGGCCACGACTGCCCAGCGGGAACTGTTCACGGACGCGCTGGCGAAACTCGGCGCCGATGAGGACCGGTGGGCGTACACGGAGACGTCGCGCGGCCTGGACGACAAGTACGTGACCGTGACGCGCTTCGATCCGTCGAAGACGGGCGAGGCCCGCGCGACCCTGCTGAAGCTTGATGGCAAGCCGCCCACCCCGGCGGCGGTGAAGAAATGGCGCGATGAAGGCCGCGACACGCCGGCGACGCTCTCCGAGCTGCCGCCGCTCCGGGATCTCGTCGATCTGGAAGAGGTGCGGGTCTTCGCGGAGGAAACGGCCGGCGTCGTTTTCGAGCTGCCCCTGCGCTCCGGGAACAAGGATTTTCCCGCCGACAAGTTCCAGGCGCTCTTTCGCGTGAACAAGACACACCGCGGTTTCGAGGATTTCTCGGTGAAGCTCCGCGAGTCGTTCCGCGTTGCCGGGGTCGTGAAGGTGACGGATGCCGGGATGGAGGCGCGCTTCCAGACCCTCGACCCCGCTTACTCACCGCAACCCGTGCTGCTGAAAGCCGGCGGCGCGGTTCGCGTCCTCCTCGTGAAATTCGGCCGCTCGTTCGAAGCCACCCGCCAGGATTACCAGCGCGTCGAGCCCGCGCCCTGAGTGGGCGAAGGGTTTGAAATGCAGGAGCCTGCTTGAGCTTTGTAGCTGGCCTCGCTGAGGCCGGCGGATCGGATCCGGGGTCAACGCCCCCGGCTACATCCTGGGTTCTGTAGTCCGGGTGTCTTCACCCGGAGATCCCGCAGTTTGCGGCGCCCGGCTGGCGGCTACTTCAGTCCCAGCTGCTCCGCGACCTCGGTGAGGCGTTCCTCGAGGAAGGCGCGCGGGGGCGGCCCGTGGCCCAGCCGGGCGTTGCCGGCAAAGACATCGCCGCGGCGTGCGGCGGCAGCCCGCTCGGCGGCGAGTGGCGCCGCGATCACGGCCTCGAGCTGGTCGAGGAGGGGGAGGAGCTTCCCACGGGTGAAGACGGTGGTCGCGAGCTCTGTCAGGATGGCCCGGTAGCGCGCGGTGTGCGCGGGGTCGGAGAGAACCCGCTGCAGCAGGGGGTTGTCGGTTGACCACGGCCGGAGGACGCTGAGCTCGGCGCCGGGCGAATTGTTGCTGAAGCCGGCGAGGGAAAGATCCTGGTCCCATGGGATGAAGCGGAACCGGTCGTCCTTCGGGTCGAGGTAGAGGAAGTAATTGTGGCTCCCGCGGAGGAAGCTGTCGTGGTTGACGAGGAGGGCGTTGACCGCGACGAAGCGCAGGAAGGCGTCGACATCCAGGAACGAGGCGATCCCTGCGCGGAACTCGGCGATGGGGGCGCGGTTCACGAGGCGCGCAAACTCGATCACGCGTTTCTGCTCGGCGGGCGTGGCCGGGCGCTCGGGGCGGTAATTGTAGAGGTAGCCCGACCAATCCTCGCCGAGGAAGGGGACCCCGACGCGGGCGCCCTCCGGCTTGAGGAGGAGACCGGTGCCGGGGGGCAGGACCCGCTTGAGGAAACCGCGGTTCACGTTCTCCACGAGCGTGTAGAGCCCGAGGTTGGTCTCCGCATGCTGCGCGGGCACGGTGAGAGTCACCTCCGCAAAGGACGTGCGCGGGGCCGGGACACCTGCCGCGCGGAAGACGGCGTAGGAGAAACTTTCGCGCAACCGTGATGGATCCAGCACCTCGGCGTTGAAGTTGAGCGTGCCGTGCCCCTCCCAGGTGTCCTTGCCGCCATGCAGGTCGGTTTTCAGCTTCAGGTTGCGGTGCAGGCTGCCGAGCGAAGCGTTGTAGCTGGAGTTGCCCTTGTAGCGGAGGCCGACGTCCTGCAGGACCAGCCCGTCGAGGCGGACATCGGCGTGCACCCAGGGAAAGGTGCCGCCAAACCCGCCGCCGATGTGGATCGTGCGGCCGTCGGCGCGGACAAAATCACTCTCGTCCCCGGCGGGTCCGCCCCCCGCGCCCTGGTTGCGCTCCACGATCGTCTCCTGCTGGAGGACGTTCCACTCCGCCGTGGAGAGCGTGAGCGCCACGCGGTGCAGCCGGGTCAGGCTGAACACCGGGTCGTTATCCGCGGCCTCGCCCGCACGGCTGCGCGGGGCAAGCAGCAGGACAACGAACCCGGCCGCAAAAATTCGCAGGAGGGATAACGCGAAGGGGGAGGTCGGCGGCATCGGGGATGGGCTTCGGGCCAGCGGGCGGACGGCTCCGAAGGCTGGGTGCGAATCGCATAAAGGCAACCCGGGCTCCGCTGGGTGGAGTCCCCATCCGGTTGCCGGGCGGTCGCTCTGGTTGGCGCCGGGATTTTTCGTCGGGGTGCGCCCACCCGGAGATGATCGTTTTCCGGGTGAGGGCCCCCGGACTACATTCATGCCATCCCCGCGCGGCATGGCTTGTCGGATGATCGAAAGTCTTGCCTAAGCCCAAGGCTCGATCCGCATGATGGCGGCATGGCAGCAACCCCGCTCCTCGTTGTCATGGGCGTGTCCGGCTCCGGCAAGTCCACCGTCGGGGCCGCTCTGGCCCGGCGGCTGCGGGTGCCGTTTGCCGACGGCGATGATTTTCACCCCCCCGCCAACCGGGCCAAGATGACGGCCGGCGAGGCGCTGGACGACGGCGACCGGTTTCCCTGGCTCGAGGCGGTTGGACAGTGGCTCGCCGCGCATCCTGAAGGGGGCGTGATGAGCTGCTCGGCGCTCATGCGGAAGTACCGCGACCACCTGCGCCGCCACGTGCCCGGGCTGCGGTTTGTCCACCTCGTGGGCAGCCACGAGATCATTGCGCGCCGGCAGGCCGGCCGGTCCGGCCACTTCATGCCGGCCTCGTTGCTGCCCTCGCAGTTCGCCGTGCTGGAGCCGCTTCAGCCGGACGAGCCCGGCGTGGCCCTCGATGTCGGCCGGAGCGTCGACGGCATCATCGAGGAATTCCTGCGGAGGCTCGACGCGCCCGCCCAACCGGCGGAGAGGAAGTGATGGCCGCCCTGTCCGCTGTTTTCCCCTGGCCGCGGCTTCGCTCGTGCAGCCCATCGCCGGCGGGTAGCAGCTGATCATCGCCGCCCTGGCCGCGATCGCGCTCATCGTCGGGCTGATCACGGTCGCCAAGGTGCACCCGTTCCTGGCGCTGATCTTCGGTGGCCTGACCGGCGGTCTCATCGCCGGTGAAAACGTGGATGCTGTCCTGCGGTCCTTCTCCTCCGGCTTCGGTACGACCGCCGCCGGTGTTGGCGTGTTAATTGCGCTCGGGGCGATGTTCGCCAAGCTCCTCGCCGATTCCGGCGGGGCCGACCAGATCGTCGATACGATCGTCGGCCGGGCCTCCCCGCGGGCGCTGCCGTGGGCGATGGCGGCGGTGGGCGCGATCATCGGCCTGCCGATGTTCTTCGACGTCGGCCTCGTGCTGCTGATGCCGTTCATCTACCTCGTCGCCCGGCGCGCGCAGGTCTCCCTGATCACCATCGGCATCCCGGCCCTCGCCGGCCTCTCCGCGATGCACGGACTCGTGCCGCCGCACCCGGGCCCGCTGACCGCGGTGGATTACCTCGGGGCCGACCTCGGGCTCACCCTCGGCCGCGGCGCGGGCATGTCGGGCCGAGAGATCTCCAAGTGCATCGAGTCCTCGCTGCCCGGGATCTCGGGCATGCTGCTGATCGTGGCCGCCGGCGGCGGCTTCAAGCAGGTGCTGGTCGACACGGGCATCGGCACGCTGCTCGCCGAATGGGCCAGGGGCGCCAATGCCTCCGTGCTGCTGCTGGCCTGGGTGTTGTCGGTCTTGATCCGCCTGGCGACCGGCTCGGCAACGGTCGCCACGATCACGGCCTCGTCGAGGGCTTCTCCCCGGGCGAGAAGTCCCTGGTCGTGCTCGCGGTCGGATCCGGCTCGGTGTTCCTCAGCCATGTGAACGACGCGGGTTTCTGGCTGGTGAAGGAGTATTTCGGCCTGACGGTCGGCCAGACCATGAAGACCTGGGCGCTCATGGAGACGCTGCTCTCCGTCGTCGGCCTGGTCTTCGTGCTGCTGCTCAGCCTGGTGATCTAGGACTCAGGGCGCATTTGGCGCGGGCGTGGCCTGACCCGTCATTGGAGTGGCCGGGGCCGGGGCGCAGGGATGGCCGTTGATGAGGAAATTCCTCGTCGTCAGGTTTTCCAGGACGGCGAGGTTGGCGGCGCCGTTCGTGAGCTTAACGTCGACATTCTCGAAGGTGAAATCGCGCAGCACATCGCCCGGGTTGCCGCGCACGACGCCGAAGGTGCCGTAGTCGCCGCGAATATTCTTTAGGGTGATGCCGTTCACCTGGCGGGTGGGCGGCGGCTGGCCCTTGAGGTCGAAGAACTGAGTCCAGGGCGCGATGTTGATCAGCCGGCCCGTGCCCTTGAGAGTGATGCCGTCGAAGGTGATCTCCTCGTAGTGCTGCGGGGTGTCTGGCCGGAGCTTGAGGGTGAGAATCGTGGCCGATGCCGCTCATCGTGCAGTTGCGGACGAGCACGCGGCGGCTGGGAATTCAACCGCGGCCTTACCGGAGATCACCCCAAAGCGTGCGCAAGCCGGCGCCGAAGGAGTCGGGCAGGACGTTGTAGTGATTGCGCTCGGGGAAGCTGCGGCTGGTGACGTCCAGCCCGGGAAAGGGCCGGGCCGTGAGCTGCGCCTCGAACTGCTCGAGATCGGCCAGGGTGGAGGCGGAGTCCTTTTCCCCGACGCCGAGGAAAAGGCGCGCGGGCAGGGCGGTGCCGGTGGCCTGCAGGTTCTGCGCGTCGCACATCAGGGCGCGGTTGTCCCACCAGAGCGACGGGGCGCTGGCGAGGCCGCGGTTGAAGAAGGGATCCCGCCGGAAGAGGGCGTGCAGCACGAGCAGGGCGCCGAGCGAGTGGCCGGCGAGCCCGCGCACATCCTCGCGCACGGGAAACCGGCGTGCGAGCTCGGGCCAGAGGGTGTCGATGAGAAAGCGGAGGAAGGGCTCGGCCCCGCCGCTGCCGGCCTCGGTGGCGACCGCGGTCGGCGTGTAGTCGCGCAGGCGCCGGTTGCCCGGCTTGGTGTAGCCGGCCCCGTAGCCGACGCCGAGGAGCAGCACGGGCGGGAGGTCACCGGCGGCGCGCGCCTGGTGCGCGGCTTCGGCGGCGAAACGAAACTGGTCGTCTCCGTCGAGGAACAACATCGCCGGCCACGGTCCGGGCCGATCCGCCGGAGCATCGACGTAGATCGGGTAGTCGGTCCCGGTTTGCGGCGAGGCGAGGACGAAATCGGGACGGGGATTGGGAGGAATGCTCACGTGGATTCCGGAAAGGAACAAAGCCACCGACCGGTCCGCAACTCCTCGCCCAAGCACATCATCGATCCCCGGGCCCGGGCACCGGGGGTTGGAATCACAATGGCGGTGATCTTCGCGGATGCTGGGTCGGGCTCCCGGCTCTCGCCGCTCCGCTCCCGCCGGCCTGGTTCCGGCTCAGAGGCCGGCCGCGGCGGTCCGGAGTGCCGCCAGGCTCGCGGCCTGCTGCAGGCGCTCGGCCTCCGCGACCAGGTTGGCGACGCGAGTGGCATAGCGGCGGCTCGATGCCGGGGCGCGGCGGGAGGTGACGGACTGCAGGCCGCCGTTCCAAGCGAGGGCGATGTTGAATGCGCTCGGCTCCATCCCGGCCTTCACCAGGCCGCGCTTGATCCAATCGTAGTGCTTCGCCGCGACCTCGTCCGCCGTGGCGCGCTCGTTCGCCCGGCTGAAGGGCTCCTGGGAATGCATGAACCAGGTGCTCCGGCGAAACTGGTACGCCCCGAGTTCCCCCTTCGGGCCGGGTTGCGTGCGATTGTGGGGATTCTCCACTTGGTTGATGGCGCGCAGTACCTGGGAGCGCTCGGCGGCGACGGCCAGCGCGGGCAGGCCGAGGGCAAGGGCGATCAGGCAGAGCAGGGTCGGCAGTATCTTCATATATGGCGGGGCGCGGAGAAGGGATGAAGGTCGCGCGGAGTAAAGCGGGAAGATTGGCCCGTTTTTTACACTGTGCGCCGGAATGACGCCCTCTTTGTAAAGAAGCACGTAAGTCGCGCATCCCCGGCGAAATTCCTGCGCCAATATTGCGCTGTAATCTGACCCCGGCCGGAAACTATTTTTCCAGCGCGGCGCACCCGGGAGGAAAGGAGTAGGGTTTGGCCCCATAGTTGTTTCCGGGGCCTGGTGGCACGATGCACGGGTTCAATCATCCCAACCCGAACTGTTTCACCCTATGAAAACCAATCAAAACTCCGCCCTCCGTCCCGCTTGGATCCGTCACGTCGCCCTCGTCATGGTCGCATGCGTCGGCCTGAACACCCTGGCCCCGGTCGCCTTGGCGGGTCCGATCAGCTCCGCCACGATGGTGGCCGGCAGCTCCCGCACCGCCGACCTCGCCTCGATCCGGCTCGCGCTGGAACACAAGGTCGTCCAGCAGCGCCTCGGTGAACTCGGCTTCACCCCCGGTGAGGTCAGCCAGCGGCTTGCGCATGCAAGCGATGCGGAGCTGCACCAGCTGGCCATCCAGTCCGAGAACCTGCAGGCGGGCGGTTTCCTGATCGGGATCCTCGTTGTCGTCATCCTCGTCATGGTGATCATGCGCCTCGCCGCGACGTCCGACGTCATTCAGCCGGCATCCGGCGCGGTCTGAGCCAGCCATGCTGCGAAGCATGTTCAGGCTCGGCCTGCTGGCCGGGGTCGCCCTGCTTTCTGCCTGCGCCACGTCCGGATCCGCCGGTCGTGGCACAGGTCTGCCCTTGGCGCCGCAATCCAGCAGGCTCTTCCAGTGCGGCCCGACCACGCTCGCGGCCGTGCTCGCGTTTCACGGGAAACCCATCCGCGAGGAGGCCATTTCCCAGGCGATCTACAGCCCCACGGCCCACGGCGTGCTGGTGACGGACTTGGCGTGGTACGCGCGAGCGCAGGGATTTCAGACCGTGGTGGCGACCGGCACCATGGATGACTTGCGCCAGGCTCTGGCGGCCCGGCAGCCCCCGATTGTCCTCCTCGATCTCGGTGCCGGTGGCATCCACATCCCTCATTTCACGGCGATCACGGGCTGGACCGAGGCCGGCGTCCTTTTCCAAGGAACGACCCCCGGGGGGGGAGTTCATGACGACGGACAAATTTCAAAGACTATGGCAACGCGCTGGAAAACAGTACCTCTTGGTCTCGCCCTCACCCTGATGCTGGGGCTCGGCTTGAGCGGTTGCGCCACTCTGCGCCACCGTCCGATGACCGATCCCCTGACGCCCGCGGAGCATCTCGCGCTGGGAGTCAGCTACGAGCATGACGGCAGCCTGGACCTGGCATTGCGCGAGTACGCGCGCGCCGCGGTGGGCCCGGAAGCGAGCTCGGCCCTGACCGCGCAAGGCAACGTCCATTTCACCCGGCAGCAGATGCCGGAGGCAGAGGACTGTTTCCGTCGCGCGCTCGCCTTGTCCCCTGACAACACCGCCGCGTTGAACAATCTTGCCTGGCTACTGGCCCGCCAGCAGCGATCCCTTGAGGAGGCCGAGCGGCTCATCCGGCATGCGCTGGCACTCGGCGCCGAACCGCGCGCGAGCTTTGACCACACCTTGGAGTTCATTCTTCAGGCAAGATCGGCTGCTCCCTTGTCCGGGCTGTAGGTGACCGGAATCAACGCCGTGAGCGGTGCCGCGATTCCACCAAAAATTCGCGATCAGAGGCCATTCTTCGACAGGTCATTCCGCTAGACTCCGCGGCGACCGTCCCTAGGTTACGGGGCTATTATCACCCGCCCGGCGTTGCTTCGCCGGTCAGTTCTCCAACCCCTCCCATCGGTATCGTCCGGTATTGTCCCGTCTGCACCCTGCAGCCTTAGCCCGAGAAAAACCCATGCACTCCAACCTGCACCCGTCATCCGCCCGTCTCCGTCCGTTGTTTGTCGCCGGCGCCCTTGTCCTCGCCGCGCTTCCCGCCCTTGCCCAGAACCCGGCCGCTCCCGCCCCCGGCGGGGCCCGCGGTGGTGGCGGCCGAGGAGGCGGCGGTGCCGCGCAGGGCGCGTTGTCCGCCGCCCAGTCCACCATGATCGCCGGTATTGATGCGCTCGTGCAGGCCAAGCTGGCCGCGGCCACCGACGCGCGCTCCACCCTCACCCGGGCCTCGCTGACCGCGCCGGCCAATCCCGCCGACGTGCGCAGCGCGGCCGAAGCGCTCGCGGCGGCCGAACTCGCGCTTGCGAACGCCCGGGCCTCCGCCTTCGTGCTCGCCCAGGATTCGGCCGACCGCCTCACCCCCGCCCAGGTCCAGTCGATCATTGGCACGGCCGGCAATGGCGGCGCCCTCATCGCCGCCGCACCCGCGGGCGGTCGCGGCGGCGGCGGTGGCGGACCCCAGTTGTCCGATCCCGCGTATGCCAACTTCGATGCCATCTTCCCGAAGAGCGACCCGGTCAAGGCGCAGACTCCCGAAGAGGAGCTGAAGGAGTTCATCCTGCAGCCGGGCTACAAGATGGAACTCGTGCTGTCCGAGCGCGACGGCATCAAGGAACCGGCCGCCATCGCCTTCGACGGCAACGGCCGCATGTTCGTCCTCGAGATCCGCGGCTACATGCTGACCATCAACGCGGCCAGCCAGCGCGATCCCAACGGACGGATCTCGCTCCATGAGGACACGAACAACGACGGCGTCTACGACAAGCACTCCGTCTTCGTGGACAACCTGGTCTTCCCGCGCTTCGTGACCCCGTTCGGTCCCAATGCCATCCTCACGATGGAGACTGACCAGGACGAACTCTGGAAGTACACCGACACGAACAACGACGGCGTGGCCGACAAAAAGGAGCTGATGACCACCGGCCTCGGCCGGACCGGCAACGTCGAGCACCAGCAGGCGTTCATGACGTGGACGATGGATAACTGGATGTACAGCACCTACAATGCGGTGCGCGTCCGCTGGACCCCGAACGGGTTCCTGCGCGAGGCCACGGGCGCCCACGGCGGCCAGTGGGGAGTGACGCAGGACAACGACGGCAAGCAATGGGTCCAGGGCGGCGCCAGCGGCCTGCCGTCCTATTTCCAGTTCCCGACCGTGTACGGCAACATCAACGTCGGCACGCAGTGGGACAACGACTTCACGATCCCGTGGGGCGCCCCGGTCCGCATCGCCGACATGCAACCCGGCCTCTCCTCGGTACGCATGCCCGACGGCACGCTCAACCGGGTGACCGGCTCGGCCGGCAATGACATCGTCCGCGGCCACAAGATGCCCGCCGACATGCAGGGCGAATACCTCTATGGCGAGCCGGTGGCGCGCATCGTCCGGCGCGTCCACCCGACGGTCACGGAAGGCGTCACGACGCTGAACAACGCCTACAAGTGGAACGAGTTCATCAAGTCCACTGACCCGCTCTTCCGCCCCGTCGACATGGCCACCGCGCCAGACGGCAGCGTCTACATTGTCGATATGTACCGCGGCATCATTCAGGAGTCCCAGTGGTCCGCCCCGATCGGCACCTACCTCCGCGCCCGCGTCGACCAGTACCAGCTCGACAAGCTCCACAGCATGGGCCGCATCTGGCGCCTGACCTACGAGCCGCTCGGCCGCGACAAGACGATGCCGAAGATGAACAGCCAGTCAGCCGCTCAGCTGGTCGCGAACCTCTCGCACCCGAACGGCTGGTGGCGCGACACCGCCCAGCAGCTGCTCATCCTCAAGCAGGACAAGTCCGTGGTGCCCGCCCTGAAGAAGATCGTGGCTTCCAAGGAAAACACGCTCGCCCGTTTCCACGCCCTCTGGACGCTAGAGGGCATCGGCTCGCTCGATGCCAAGCTCGCGCGCGACCTGCTGAAGGATTCCGAGCCCCGCATGCGCTCGCAGGCCATCCGCGCCAGCGAGACGCTCTACAAGGGCGGCGACAAGTCGTTCGGCGCCGATTACGCCACGCTCGCCAAGGACGCCGACACCAATGTCTCCATCCAGGCGCTGCTGACGATGAACACGCTCAAGGTCCCGGAGGCCGTCGCCGTCGCTAAGGTCGTCCAGGACAGCAACAAGGCCCGCGGCGCGCAGGTGGTCTCGAGCTACGTCCTCAATCCCCCCGCCGCCGGCGGCGGCCGCGGCGGTGCCGCGCCCGCGAATCTGGGCGCCGCGCAGGCTTCCTACGACCGCGGTCAGGCGATCTACGCCAGCATCTGCATCGAGTGCCATGGCGCGAATGGCCTCGGCGCACCGAAACCCGGCACGACCGGCACGATGGCTCCGGCCCTCGCCGGTTCCGCCCGCGTCAGCGGCCACCGCGATTACGTCCTCAATGTGCTGCTCAAGGGCCTGACCGGCCCGATCCCCGGCACGAGCTTCAACGACATCATGGTTCCGATGGGCTCGCAGACCGACCAATGGATTGCCGACGTCTCCACCTATATCCGCAACAGCTTCGGCAACCTGTCCGCCGCCATCACCCCCGACCAGGTGGCGAAGGTGCGCGCGGCCACGGCCAGCCGGACCACTTCCTGGACCTTCGCGGAAATCGAGCCGCGGATTCCCGACCAGCTCATCAATTTTGGTGACTGGACGCTGACCGCGAGCAGTAACCCCGCCGGCGTGCGTGCGGCCGTCACGACCTTCACCTCGTGGAGCGCCAACACCCAGGGCCAGCAGGGCAACACCTGGTTCCAGATCGAGATGCCGGTCGCGGCCAGTGTCTCCGAGCTCCAGTTCAATGTCAGCGCGGGCGGCGCCGGTGGCCGCGGCGCGGGCGGCGGCCGCGGCGGCCCGGTGGCTGCCGTGGCTCCCGGTGACGAACTGCCCGTCGCGGTGCCGGCGGCTGCCGCCCCGGCGAACCCGGGCGCGCGGGCGTTCCGCGTCGAGGTCTCGGCCAACGGGACCACCTGGACCACGGCCGCGCAGGTCGAGGGTCGTGACGGCCCGAATGCCGTCGCGATCAATGCGTCGTCCCCGGTGAAGTTCGTGAAGATCACCCAGACGGCCGGTCCCGCCAACCTCGCGATCGGCGCGCTCCGTCTCTTCGACAACCCGGCGGCTCGCTGAGTCACTCCCTCGTCACTTCCAGGGCGGGCCTTCGCGGCCCGCCCTTTTTTTTGGGGTGGTCGGGAGCCGCCGGCCGGATTCCGGTAGGGCGGTGCCCCGTCCGCGCTGTCTGCCTCGGCGGCGACGGAGTCACCGACCTACCGGCATACACCCGTCGATCAGGCGAACCTCAACCGGTGTCCGTCCGTGATCGGGCCGGCGCGGCTAGAGCAGTTTTAAGAATACTGTAGCCGGGGTCGTTGATCCCGGTGCCTTGGGTTCACGAATGAAGGATGGGAAACCGGGGCCAACGACCCCGGCCACAGAAATCCTTAAACCGCTCTAGCCTTCCTCACTTCAGGTTGAAGCGACGCCGGAGCTCGGCGGTCCAGGGCGAGTCGCGATGGAAGGCGAGCCCGTGGCGGCGGCAGGCGTTTTCAAAACCGGCCTGGCTGCCCTCTTCCAGGGCGAGAATTTCCTCGAACCAAGCCTCGCTGCCGGCCGGGGTGAGGAGCTCGAGGATCCGCGCTCCCTGCTCGCCGCGGTTCCACATGGCGTGCACGACGTCGCGCGGTTTCAGCACCCAGCAGCCGGGACCGGCATGGGAGATTTCCTCGCCGACCAGCACGCGATCTCGCCCTCGAGCACGTAACACCAGACGTCGTTGCGGTGCGTGTGCGGCGGGATGAGGCGGCGCGGCGGGATGGTTTCCTCCAGCACGGCCATCACGCCGTTCGTCATCGCTGCGCGCACCTTGATGATCTGGTGGAAATCACCACCCAGGACATGGCCTTCGGGCGGCTGGATCACGACGGACATGGCGGCGAGCAAAACGCCGCGCCCATTGGCGTTAACGCGGTGGGTGGAGAGTTGATGGTACGGCTTGGGAATGTCGTCCGACTGCAGGAGCGGCTTTACGCCGCGATTCTGGCGATCATTCGCGGGATAAACCCGCTCCTACAAAACGTACTACTGCCTAGTGGATCCGATCCGGCACCGCCCCGCTCAGCGCTTGATCACGGCCGTGCCCTGTACCTCGGGGGCGGTCGGCGTAAACTTGATCCGTGCCGGGGCGTGCTCGCCGTGGGCGAGCGTGAACTTGCTCACGCCGGTGACACTCGGGTTGTTGACCGTGAGGTCGTGGTCCCGGGTCAGTGAGCCGTCTTCGGCGACCTCGAGCAGGATGCGCAGGGGCAGAGTGCCGATGATTTCCGCATCCAGCTTGAGCTGGGCGTTGATGATTTGGGGCGCCTCGACGTAGACCTCCACCTTGGGGCGGGTCGCGGTGGCGCCGGCGGCGGCGGCCGGCTCGGGGGGCGCGGTGAAGGCAACCGGCAGGCCGGTGACCTTCACGATTGCCGCCTCGCCGCCCTTCTTGGGCGGGGCGAACCTCCAAGTCAGGACGGCCGACGCGGCCGACCAGCCCAGGGCGGGATCGGTGGCCGAAAGCACCTTGGGCAGGCGCACGATGCCGGCCGGGTCGATGTAGAACTCCAAGACCGCCTGGCCCTGCTTGATCCCGGATTTCCGCAGGCTGGCGGGAAACAGGGCCGGGGCCATCGGGCCGGCCGGCTTGAGGCCGCCATCGACCTCGCGCACGCCGACGACCACCGCGGCGGGATTCTTGATCACCGAGATGAAATTGAGATCGGTCGACAACTGCAGCTGGCGGATGCTGATGCTGAGCGTCTGCGGGTCGGAGAGCACCGGCTGGCCATCGACCTTGGCGGTCTCAAACGCCATCTCCTCGAGGGCGGCGAGGAAGGCCGCTGCCGCGTCGGGATGCGAGGCCTTGGTGACGGTAGCCCCGGTGGCGGCACCTTCTGCGTCGACCCGGTAGCTGACATCGACCGTCGCGTCGGTTCCGGCCATCGCCAGGTCGAAGGGATAAACCACCCGGACGAAATTGCTGTTCAGGATCTTCAGGCCCTGGTCCGCGATATCCGGACGGAGCGGCTGCGCGGAGCAAACGGTGGCCGCCGCGAGGGCGGTCAGGATTCCAAGGCAGATTCGCCGGGGTAGTGCGTTCATGATCCAGACTCATCCCAAGCGCGCGGCCAACGCAAACGGAGAATGCCCGCGGCCGCCCGCAATGCGTAACGATGGGGAGGCAATTGGCCGGCCGGCAATTTTCCCCGCCCGGGCTTTGCCTAACATGTCATCTCTTGCGTGACAGGCTCGGCAGAGCCGGGGCGGGGCTTACGGCACGGCGTCAGGGCACGGGAAGCCGCGGGAAGGGTTACGCGGCGCGCAGGGCGTCGACCGGGTTGATCCGGGAGGCGCGGCGGGCCGGTGGTTTTCGGTGGCGAAGAACTGCCCGAGGAGCGACTGCCGCCCGAGCCCGGCGAAGCAGTCCGCCGTCGTGCGCGCCCCCTGCGATGCACTCGGCGGAGACGTCCTCGCCAAACATCGCTTCGGCGGTGGTCCAGCGCCTGAGTTGCTCGAAGCCCGGCGGGTCCCGCTGGTAGTCGAGATACTGCAACCCAAGGGATGGACGGCGCCGGGCCGTTGATTTGTCTGATGGGCGGACAAAACAATCCGAGGATGTCAGTCCGGCCGCCGGCCTGGCCGGGGATTTGTCGCCGAGCCACGACTTGCCGCGCACGTTGCCGCCGCCATGGTCGGCACGCCCCATGGAACACCCGGCTTCCGCTTCCTCCGCCAGACCGAGGCTGGCCCGCCTGACGAGTCCGCGGTCGGCGGCTGTCATCCTGCTCGCGTTCTGGCTGCTCCTGGTGGCCGCGACCTGGAACCAGAGCGCGACGGTGGACGAACCCGGGACACCGGCTGCGGGGATCACCCACTGGAAGCTCAACGATTACCGGCTCGACCCGGAGAACGGCAATCTGACCCACCGTCTGGCCGCGCTGCCGCTGCTGGGGACGCAGCTCCCGCCGCTGACCGACTCGGCCTGGCGGAATCCGGAGCCCTCGGATTTTGGCGACGCGTGGTTTCACCTCCCGGGCAATGTCCCCGAGAATATCCTCCGGCGCGGGCGGGCGGTGATGGCCCTCGCGGCCGTCGGTCTCGCCGCGCTCGTCTGGCTTGGCTCGCGGAGCCTCTTCGGGCCGGTCGGGGGCATGCTCTCGCTGCTGCTCTGCGTGCTCAACCCAACCCTGCTGGCCAACGGCGCACTGATGACCGCCGACACGCTGGCGGCGCTGTTATTCCTGGCCGCCACCTGGGCGTGGTGGCGGCTGTTGCAACGGATCACGCCCGGACGGCTGGCGCTCAGCACGCTGGCGACCGGCGGCCTGCTCATGTCGAAGATGTCGGGCGTCCTGATCGCGCCGATCTCCCTCCTGCTGCTCGGCGCGCGTCTCGCCGAGGGGCGACCCCTGGAATTTGCGGGCTGGAAATGGCGCGGGGAACTGGGCCCGCGTTCGCGCCAGGCCGCGGCGCTCCTCGCGGCTGGCGCCGTGCAGTTCGTCGTGGTCTGGGTGATGCTTTGGGGCTGCTACGGTTTCCGGTATGCAATGATGGCGCCCGGCCAGCCCAGCACGCGCGGCAGCGAATATCTTTGGGAAGCAGTGCTGGCGCCGCCGAGCCTGCCGGAGGCGATCGAGGAGCTGGCCCTGCCGCGCGACGTGCTCCGCCGCGCCCGCGCGGTCGTGGACAAGTATGCGTTGCCGCTGGAGGGGGCTTCGGCTCTCACCGCGGCGGCCCGAGTTGAACTCGGACGCGAGGTCCTGACGCCCTCGCAGTCCGCGGCGCTGGAGGCGCAAATGGCCGCGGCGCCGCCGCAAGGCATGGCCCGGCTCATCACGCTTCTTGCCCGGCACGAAGTCCTGCCCGAGGCCTACCTGCTGGGATCGCTCCATGCATTGCGCAGCGCCCACATGCGCTGGGCGTTCCTCAACGGGGAAACCTACCACCTCGGCCGGCCGGGCTATTTCCCCTACACCTTCGCGGTCAAGACGCCGCTCCCGTTCCTGGGCCTGCTCGGGCTGGCCGCGGCGGCTGCGTGGGTCGGCTGGCGCCGGGAGATCCTCCGGGGCGCGCTACCGTTCTCGGTTCTCTTTCTCTGCTACGGGCTGAGTACGGTGACGAGCGGGCTGAACATCGGGCACCGGCACATCCTGACCCTTTACCCGCCGCTCTTCATCCTGGCCGGGGCCGCCGGTGGGTGGCTGGGCGAGGGGAGGGCTCGCCGGGCTGGCGGGGCAGTCCTGCTTTTGCTCGGGGCCCAGACTCTGGAGATCGCGGCGCGCTTCCCCAACTACCTCGCCTATTTCAACGGGATCGTTTCGCCGGCCCGGGCTTACCGGCATCTCGTGGACAGCTCCCTGGACTGGGGGCAGGACCTGCCCGGGGTGAGAAAGTACCTCGACGCCCACGCGGCGGAAGGACCGTTCCATCTGGCCTATTTCGGAGCGGGCGATCCGCAGACCTATGGCATTGAGGCCAATTTCCTGCCGTCGCAACCCGGTCGTTTTCGGACCGGCCGCGGACCGGTCGTCGTGGCGCCGATCGCCGCGGTCACGCCCACGGCCGCGGAGCGCGAAGCACTCGCTCGCCGCTATCCCGCGTACAGCGTGGTGGCGGCCGGGACCAACGACGACGGGCAGACCCGTGCCGTGCTCCTGCGCCGGCCGGAAGCCTGGCAGCTCACCGGTGGGACCTATCTCATCAGCGCGACCTTGCTGCAGCTGCCCGTGTGGGGCGAGTTCCAGGAGGCGAACTACCAGGAACTGCGGCAGCGTGCGCGCCCCCTGGTTGCCCCGGCCTCGGCGGGGGAATTTTTCGCGGCGCTCACTCAGTTGGGCGTCAAGCCGGCGGGCGAGCTGCTGGCCGAGTTTGAAACCGTGCGCATGAACCGGCTCGCGGCCTTTCTTCGTGGCTACACGCCCGACGCGAGCGTGGGGCATTCCATTCTAGCCTACAAAATGTCGGATGCCGACATCGCCCAAGCTTTGGAAGGCCCGCCGCCTTATCGGAGGTCCGAGCAGGACCGGACGCTTTCCGCTGGCCCGTGAGTCACTAGCGGTCCTTGGGCTGGCGATGCCGGTCGGCCGATTGCGCCCAGGCGAACAGCACGACGGCACCGATGATTCCCACCCAGGCGATGGCGCTGTCGCTCGGCGGCGGCGATCCCTTCAGATTGGCGACGTAGATTACGGTCAGGAAAGCGATCAGCGACCAGAAGGCGTAGTGCCCGGCGCGGTCCTTTGCCTGCGTGGCTTGCAGGTAGAGTGCGATTCCCGCCGCGAACAGGGCGCCCTCGATGACAAGAGTCGCGGGTACCGAATTCCAGAGTCCCAACCCGTACAGCGATCCGCCCGGGTACAGGGGCAGGTCGGCGCGGTGCGAGAGCCAGTCGAGCACCCAATGGCTGACCGCGAGGAACATCACGGCCCGTCCGCCGCGGAGATCCTTGGTTCCTGCGCGATAGCAATAGCCGGCGACCGCGCCGGTCAGGATCACCAGCAGCAGGCTGTGCGACCACGGGTACGACACAAAGTTGAGCGGGGTGAACGCCGTGTCGCCCGGATGGATCTCCACCTTTTCCAGGCCCGCCAGTACAAGCACTGGCCAGATCACGTCGGGCAGCTGCGCGGCCAGCACCAGCACCCCGAGTGAGGTCCGCGGCGCGATCCGTTTCGCAGCGAGGGCAACGGCGATATGTCCGATGAACACGGCCGCCACCTAATGCGGCGGGGTTGCCTCTGCCAACCGCTTTCTGGGTGGAGCCGGCCCCTAGGCCGGGCTGGTGCGAGATGGCTCACCGGCCGGTAAATTTCCCGCGAACTTTCCCGGGAATTTCCTTTCGGCCGACGTTGGGGTTTGCCGCGGCCCGCGGCCCACGCCAGATTCACGGCCATGCCCCGCACCATCCTCGTCGTCGACGACAATGCGCCTTTTCGGGGCATGCTGAAAAGCATGCTGAGGATGCGTGGCTACGAGCCGGTCACCGCCAGCACCGCCGCCGAGGGCCTGAAGTTTGCGGCCATCCCGGCGATCGATGCGGTGCTCGTCGATTACGACATGCCGGGCACCAACGGGCTTGAGTTCTGTCGCCAGCTCCGGGAACAGAACCGCACGAGCGGCCGCAACCTTCCGGTCTGGATCATGACCGGGGCCTTGGATCCGGAAGTGGGCAAGAGCGCAACCGATGTCGGTGCGCTGCTCGTCCTGCGCAAGCCCTTCAATACGGATGCGATGTGCGTGATGTTGGAGCGGGAATTCGCGGCGCGGTCCGGTGAGGGCCAGGCCTAGCAAGGTTTGGGTGATGGGCTGATGTTCCCCGCTCGGGCGGCGACTCCGCGGCAGGCTCGGGGCCTAGAGCTTGTCGAACGGGCTCCGTTCGCCGCCGCGATGGTTCGAGTGTAGTCCGGGTGCCCTCACCCGGGAATTACCCTTGGCGCGGGTCTTGCGACGGGTGCGGCCGGGCTGTCACGCTCGACCCTTTGATGTCCTGGATCATCGCCAGTCTCGTCTCCGCCTTCTTCCTCGGGTGCTACGATCTCTCGATCAAGCATGCGGTGCGGGACAACGCGGTGCTGCCGGTGCTGTTCTTCAGCACGCTCTGCAGCGCGGTGATCTGGTCGCTGGTGATGGCGGGGCAGGCCATTGCCCCGGCGAATTTCCCGGCGATGCTGGCGGTGCCGTCGCTCACGGCGGCGCAGCACCTGCAGCTGCTGCTCAAGTCGGCGATCGTGGCGTCCTCCTGGCTCTGCAGTTATTTCGCGGTGAAGCACCTGCCGGTCTCGATCGCGGCGCCGATCCGGGCGATGGGCCCGGTCTGGACGCTGCTCGGCGCGCTGGTGCTGTTGCAGGAGCGCCCGAGCCTGCTGGAAACCTTTGGGGTCAGCCTGACGCTGATCTCCTTCGTCGGCCTCTCGTTCGCCGGGCGCAAGGAGGGCATCCACTTCCATCGCGACAAATGGATCGGCTGGCTGCTCGCGGGCACGGTGCTCAACGCGGTCAGCGCGCTGTACGACAAGTTCCTGCTCGGCAGCGCCGGCTTCACGGCGTCGACCGTGCAGGCGTGGTTCTCGGTTTACCTTGCCTGCCTCTTCCTGCCCTTTGCGGTCGGCTGGAAACTGCGCTGGTGGCAGCGGCACGAGTTCCACTGGCGCTGGAGCATCCCGCTCATCGCGGTCGCGCTGCTCATCGCCGACTTCCTTTACTTTGACGCGCTGCGTAATCCGGACGCCCTGATCTCGCTGGTTTCGAGCTTCCGCCGTGGCAGCACGCTGGTGGCGTTCGCCGGGGGCGCGTGGCTCTTCCGTGAAGCCAATATCCGCCAGAAGCTGCCGGCCGCGTTCGGGGTCCTGATCGGCATCATCCTGACCATCCTCGGGTAGGCCCGGTCCCGGGATCGGACGTGTACGCCTTGGCGTGCGCGTGATTCTGTGACCTGGGGTCGTTGGCTCCGGCACCGCGGACGGCCGCCAGCAACTCATCAACCGGCAGCAGGCGAAGGAAGCCGGCGCCCTGACCGAGCAGGAATACCAGGACCAGCGCGGCAAGGTTCTCGGGACGAACAATCGTTAGGCCCTGCCGGCAGGCCGTCCGGCCCTGTCGGAGCGGCTTTACGCCGCGATTCCGACAACTATCGCGGGATAAACCCGCTCCTACATATCGAGCCAAGGATGACCGGTCCGACCCGGAAAAGAGGTTGGATCAGGGCCGGGGCGGCGCTAGGTTTTCGCTCCCATGAAGATCCCCGCAACCCTGGCGCTCGGTCTGGTGCTGGCCTCATGCCTGACCGCCTTTGGCCATGTGACCGTGGCGCCTGCGAAATCCAGCGGGACCGCGCCCGAGACCTTCACCTTCCGCGTCCCGAGCGAGGGCGGGCGCACGACCACCGGGCTGGTGCTGACCGTGCCCAAGGGGGTGACCGTGCTCTCGGTCGCCGGTCTCCAAGGAGGGCGGCAGCGTCGCCTTCCAGCGCAAGACAGACGGCCAACCGGACGAGGTGGTGTGGAACCTTGAGATCAAGCCGGGCTCCGTCGTTCAACTCGCGCTCACCGCGACCATCGCCACCGAGGAGAGCCGGATCGTCTGGAAGGTCACCCAGAAGTACGCGGATGGAACCAAGGGGGACTGGACCCCCGCGACCGTCATTGAGGAAATCGCTTCTGTGCCGGCCCCCGCCGCGCCGGCTCAACGCTGAGCCGTTCAAGACAGGCTAGTGAGCTCGGGAACGCTGATCTGCGCTAATCAACGCTAATATAGAGCACGGAAGTTATCGGCTGTGGATCGGCGCAGATGAGCTGTTCCTCTCCCGATTCTCTGCGCTCTCCGCGGTCTCTGTGTGCCAAACGGTTTGAAGGATTGGAGGCTGTTCGCCCTGAAGGTCGTCGTTGCCCGCCGGCGGGATGTGGCCACACTGACGCCACCCCATTGGCTCCGCATGGGTGGAGCGCCTCTGCTTCGTTTACCTCCATGAAAGCCTCCCTTATCATCGGCCTCGCCTGTCTCTTCGCCGGCCTGACCTTGGATGTTGTCCAAGCCCAGGAGCCCGCACCCTCGGCGCGTCTCACCCCGGAACAACTGCCGGCCGCGGCGAGGTTCGCCGGGCCGCAGGATCCGGATTACGTGGCGCGGACACCGCGCAACACCGCGCCGCGGCAGATGGAGAAGCTGGGCCGCGGGGTCGCCGCGCTCAATCAGGGAGAGGGCAAGGTCTGGGTCGCGTGGCGCCTGCTGGGCACGGATCCCGAGGACATCGCCTTCAATGTTTATCGCGTCACGGGCGGCGGCGCCCCTGTCAAACTCAACCCGGCGCCGATTCGGAACGTCACGTTCTTCGTGGATGCCACCGCCGACCTGACCAAGGCCAACGCCTACCAGGTCCGCGCGGTGGTCGCCGGTCGCGAAGGTGAGCCGAGCCGGGATTTCCTGAACAAGCTCCCGGCCAATGCTCCGGTCGGGGCGCGGTTTGAGATCCCACTGAAAATGCCCGCGGGCGGGACGTGGACGCCGAACGATTCGTCCGTCGGCGATCTTGATGGCGATGGCGAGTACGAGCTCGTCCTCAAGTGCGAACAGCGGCCGCGTGACACCGCTTCGGCCGGGCTCACCGGCGACACCCTCCTGCAGGCCTACAAGTTTGACGGTACGCTGCTGTGGACGATCCACCTCGGGCCGAACATCCGCGAGGGCGCCCACTACACGCAGTTCATGGTCTACGATCTCGACGGCGACGGTCGAGCGGAGGTCGTGGCCAAGACGGGCGACGGCAGCATCGACGCCGCGGGCCAGGTCCTCGGCGATCTCGCGGCCAATTGGTGGGTCAACGGGTTTGTCACCGGCGGCCCGGAAAACCTCACGGTCTTCGACGGGCTCACGGGCAAGGCGATCGACACGACGAAGTTCATCGATCGCGGCGACCCGCGCGAGTGGGGCGGCATCGGGGGCAATGGCGGCAACGACGCGGGCACGAATCGGCGCGACCGCTTCAACGCGGCCATCGCCTACCTCGACGGCGTGCATCCCTCGCTCATCTGGGCCCGCGGCTATTACGGCAAGACGGTCATCGCGGCCTGGGACCTGAAGGGCGGCAAGCTGGCCCCGCGCTGGGTCTTCGATTCCGGCAGTGGCATCGGCGGCGAGAACGCCTACACCGGCCAGGGCGCGCACAGTGTGATAGTGGCGGATGTGGACGCCGACGGGCGCGACGAGATCGTGTTTCACTCGATGATCGTCGATGACAACGGCAAGGGACTATACTCGACTGGCTTTCGTCACGGCGACGCGCTCCATGTCGGCGCCTTCGATCCCGCGCGGCCCGCCGACCTTCAGGTCTTCGGCATTCACGAGAACGAGGGCGAGACCGCCAAGTACGGCAGCCCCGGCGTGGCGATGTTCAACGGCAAGGACGGCAAGACGATCTGGCGCGATCTCGACGGCGGCGACGTGGGCCGCGGCGTCGCGGCTGACATCGACCCACGTTTTCCCGGCTTCGAGGCCTGGGGCGGCGCGAGCGGGCTGCGTGCGATCACGGGCGAGCGCATCGGACCCCAGCCGCGCTCGCAGAACTTCACGATCTATTGGGACGGCGACACCGGCGTCGAGCTGCTCGACGGCAACCACGTCGACAAGTGGGACTGGACCGCCGGCACCGCGAACCCGCTCCTGACCGCGCAGGGCGCGTCGTCAAGCAACGGCTCCAAATCCACGCCCACGCTCAGCGCGGACCTGTTCGGAGACTGGCGCGAGGAACTGATCCTGCGTGCGAGCGACAACCACTGCCTCTACATCTACACGACCACGATCCCGACCGAGCACCGGATTTTCACGCTGATGCACGATCCGACCTACCGGCTGGCGGTCGCGACGCAGAATGTCGGCTACAACCAGCCGCCGCACCTGGGATTCTATCTGGGCTTCGAGACGAAGTTCCCCGTGCCGCGACCGAACATCGTGCTGATCGAGCCGAAGGCGAAATGAAGGTAGGGCTGGCCCGCTGGGCCGGCCGCGATGGTCGCGGATTGGTTTCACGCAGAGAAGGCCGCCTGCCGCAGGCGGCCAAGGCAGAGGGCGCGGAGGTAAAATCCTGTCCGGTCGGGCGCGTCACTTCGTGACCGCCGCGATGTGCCTATCCGTGTTTTGGTCCGAATCCTCCGCGCTCTCTGCGGTCCCTGCGTGCAACCAATCCGGGATCGAAAGATCGCGGCCGGCTCGTCGAGCCAGCCCTACCTCGGAGACGGCCCGCCGGGACCTCGGGCCCTACCGCAGCAGTGCCATCGCCGTCCACATGATGGGTGCCTGCCCATGCAGGTCGCCGGTGGCGCGGCCGCGGTCGAGGTAGTACTTCAATTGGGCGGCGGGCGCGGTGACCCGCTGGCTGACGGCGGTGTTGGTGCCGATGCAGACGTCGGCCACCGCGGCGTTGGCGTCGAGGTTCTTGACGAGCGCGAGCCAGGCCCTGCGGGCGGCGGGTCCGTAGGTCTTGGCGTCGAGCCAGCCTTGCTTCACGCCGGTGACCATCGCGAAGGCGAACATGCCGGTGCCGGACGACTCGAGCCAGGCCTCGGGCTTGTCGACCAGTTGGCGCCAGCGGCCTTCCTCGCTCTGGGTGGCGAGGAGCGTAACCATCATTTTCTTGAAGCCGGCCAGGATGCGGGCGCGCTGCGGATGATTTTCCGGGAGGTCGGTCAACACCTCGGCGATGCCGGCGGCGAACCACCCGTTGCCGCGGCTCCAGAAGAAGGGGGTGTCCGGGGCATGGAAGAAGAGCCCGTTCGGCTGCTGGAGCTTGTCGAGGTAGGCGACGGCCATCAGCGCGGCGCGATCGAGGTACTTGCGGTCGCCGGTGGCGCGGAACGCCTGGGTCTGCACGAGCGACATCATGTAGATGTCATCCACCCAGTACCGCGCCTCGGAGGTGACGCCATCCGCGGTTGGCTTGTCCCACTGCCGGTCAGCGAAGCCCTTCCCGAGCGTCAGGTACTTCTGGTTCTTGGTCAGGAGGTAGTTCTCCAGCGGCACGGCGCCGAAGACGCTGTAGTCCACATGGGCGGCCGGATTGATGTGCTTCGCGCCGTCTGGTGTCAGGAAGTAATCGAACTTCCTGACGAACCGGTCCTGCAGGTCCTTGTTCTTGGTCAGCCGAGCGACCTCGAGTGAGCCATACCAGGAGATGACCTCGGGATAGATCACGAACGGCCGGCTGCCGTCGACGTAATCGAGCTCGTGCTTGAAGAACCGCTCGGCGACGCGCGTGCCGACCTCCGCCGGCGACGTGCCCGGGGCCCAGTTGGAGAAATGGGCGGACCGGCCGCCGGACATCGAGGCGCAACCGGTCAGAAGCAGCAACGCGAGCGAACAGAAGGGGGTAAGGAGTTTCATGGGGTGGTCCTGTGGTTGAATGTAGGAGCGGGTTAATCCCGCGAATGAGGTCGGGGATCGCGGCATAAAGCCGCTCCTACAGTGGGAGATCATTTCATTCCGTCTTCACCGTCACCTTGACCGGGGCGGCCAGGCCCTGGGCGAACTGGTCGACGTAGGTCTTGAAGGCGGCGTAGTCGGCGAACTGCCCGCTCTTGTCCCAGAAGAAACCGGCCCAGTAGGAGACGGTGTTGTCGGGCGCGGCCTTCACCAGCATCAGGAAGTTCCGATCGTCCTCGACCTGCTTGTCGAGGGCCTTGGGGTCGACGACGAGGGCGATGCCCTGCATGCCCTGGTTCTTCTCCACCTTCTCCCACGCGGTGAGCGTGCCGCGGGCGGCGTTAAAGTCCTTCTGGGCGCCGGCGACCTTCTTCAGGCCGGCGCCAACGGTGAGGGGGCCGGGCGTGGCGGGCCGGTAGGTGCTGACGTAGTGGTCGAGGTTCTGGCCGCCATCGAGCGAGATGCGCTTGGTTTCGGTGACCTTGAGGCCGTTCACGTCGAAGGCGTCGTAATCGAGCTCGAAGAGCACGCGGATCGGGCCGTTGGCGAGCACGCGGGAGGCCACGAAGTTTTTCGAGACCCAGAGTTTGTCGGTGGCCCAGAGGCCGCTGCCGCCGTTCCCGCGGCTGACGCCGGCGGAGTAGAAGTCGGCGCCCTCGCCATGGTCGACGTGATAGTCGTCGGAGAGGTACCAGTCGTTCACCACCATCCGGGTGGTGCGCTTGGTCCAGATGTCCACCGTGCTGCTGGTGAGCGGCTCGCCCTGCCAGGTCTCCAGGCCCTTGCCGTAGGTGCGGTGGGCGATGCGGTCGTTTTCCCAGACGAAGTCGTCGAAGCGCTCGCGGTTGAAGCGGCCGAACGCCTTGAACTGCTCCTTCCTGTAGACCTGCTTGGCGCCGACGGTGGCGGTGAACTTCTTGGTTTCGCCCGCGGCGAAGTCGGCCTGGAAGATCACGGTGTCCGGCAGGTGGAAGGCGTCGAAGTCGGTGTCGACCGCCTGGGCGAGGACCTCACGGCCGGCGGCGTCGAGGATGTGGATGTTGGCGAAAGCCTTCTCATTGAGCGGGGCGAGGTCCTTGGCCGAGAGCTCGATGGTCTGGCTGGCGCGCGCGAAGGGCAGGGGATTCGTCGCCTCGATGGCGAGCCGTGCGAGATTGGGCGCGGGAGCCGTGGCGGCGGCGCCGAAAGCGGCGAGCGGCGTGAGGAACAGGGCAAGGAGAGCGGGAGGCAAGGGGATGGATTTCATGGGGCAGTGGCTTGAAATTTAGCGGGTTCAGTCGGCGGGCTTATGCTTGGAGCTGTAGGAGCCTGCTTGCAGGCGATGTTTCGTTCGAGTGGTCGATCCGGATCGCCTGCAAGCAGGCTCCTACAAGGGGAGGCGGTTCTTGGTGGTCGTGGGTTGGTTCAGGCGCTCAGAGCGGGCTCAGGCGGAGTGCCCGCAGTTCGAAGAGATGGCCCTCGAGTTGGAAGCCGATCCGGCCGGAGCTGGGCACGGTCCGGGTGATTTTGTTCTGCGCGACGCCGTTGATCGTGCACTCGATGGTGTCGCCGCGGACGGTGAGGTCGGCGGCATTCCACTCGCCGGCGGGTTTCTCACTGGAGTCCTGCTGGCGGCTGGCCGTGAGCCCGGCGGCGGCTTCGGCGGCGGCCGCGGTGGACATCGAGATCATGTCACCCGCGCGGGCAGCCTTGAGCTGCATCTGGAAGCTGATGGGCCACAGGCCCTGCTGGAGGGCGCCCGGGGAAACGTGGAGCAGCACGCCACCGTTGGTGCTGGCGGTCACCGTTCCCGTCCAGCGCCACTCGACGTGGAGCCGATAGTTCTCCCGCACCTCGGGCAGCAGCAGGAAGCCGGTGGATTTGCCGGCCACGCCGGTCACGGCGAGCACGCCATCCCGGACCTGACAGACATCGGCGAGGTTGGCCGGCTGGCCGGCGGCGAGGTAGGTCCAGCCGGCGAGATTCCAGCCGTTGAAGAGCTCGATGGGCGCGGTCACCGGCGCCGGCTGGGCGGCGGATAATTGCAGCATCACCACCGGGGCCGGGGCTTCCGCGGCGGGCGCCGGCATCCCCGCGCACAGCAAGGCCGCGGTGTACGCGAGCCAACGGCCAGGGCGGGTTTTTCCGAGGGACTTCATGATGGGTGATTCCGGCTTCCCGAACCGGGAGCCGCAGGGTAGCGTCAGAGGTTGGTAATTCGCCCCGCCTTCAACAATAGAATTTATTTCACCGGCGGTCGTCTATTTCACCTGTGAACATTACCCCTTTCGCTTGGCTGTGCGGCTGGATTGGCGGATCGCTCAATCCCGCGAGGATATGGCTTGGCCGCAAAAAGGCGCAGAAGGCGCAAAAACGGATTCCGAGTGATCGGATCCCCGCCGGATCGGATGGCTCGCTTTTGCGCCTTCTGCGCCTTTTTGCGGCCATCCTTCCGCAGCTTGGTTACGATCTCGCGGCCCTTGCCGTCATGCTCAGTGCCTTGGCAGGCACGAGGCTTCCCGCTCAGGTGCCGGCGGCCCTGAGGGTCACGCCGAACCTGGCCGACCGGATCGAGCACCCGCTGCGTTACCGTCCGGACGGCGCGGACTTCGTGATCGAGAACGGGGCGGAGTTCTTCAACCGCCCGCTCTACGGCGGGAACACCGGCTTCCGCGTCGATGCCGGGGACAAGCCCGAGTTCACGCTCTACCTGCCGGGCCGCGGCGGGAACCTGCGGCTCGGCTTCAAGACGGCCGCGGGCACGAAATGGCTCTTCGAGGCCGCGGGCATCACGTCCCGCTACCGGCCGGGCTCCATGCTCTATGAGTTGCGCGATCCGCTGCTCGGCCCCGCCGGGGTCCTGAAGGTCACGGTGCTGGCGCTGGCCGACACCGAGGGCTTGGTCGTCCGCGCGGAATTGCTGGGCGCCACGGGGCCGGTCGAGCTGGTCTGGGCCTATGGCGGTGCGAACGGGCAGCGCGGCGTGCGTGATGGCGACATCGGCACCGAGCGCGTGCCGATCAGCGAGTATTTCGAGCTCCAGCCCGAATTCACCCGCGGCAACACCTTTGCGCTGGCGGAGCGGACCTTCACCCTGCGCGCCGCACCGGCGACCATCGTCGGCCTGATGCCGGCGGGGGCGGTGCTCGCCGTGGCGGCCGCCAGCCGCTGGTCCTCCTGGGAGGAACTCCTCGCCTCCTCGGCCGGGCCGGCGCCGGCACTGCCCGTGGTGATCGGCCGCGTGGCCCTGCGAGTCGACGAGCCGTTGTTCCTCGGCCTGCAGCGCACCGCGGGTGCGGCGAATGCGGCCAGCACGCTGCCGCCGGCCCATGCCCCCGACCAACTCCCGGCGGTCTTTACGGCCACGGAGGAGCATTTTCGCGGTCTCCGCGAAAATGTGCGGGTGGACACCCCCGACCCGTTCATCAATGCCGCCGTCGGCGCGCTCAACGTCGCGGTCGACGCAGTCTGGGACGAGGCGCAGGGCGCGGTGATGCACGGGGCCGTCGCCTGGCGGCAGCGCCTGCTGGGCTGGCGCGGACCGTATGCGCAGGACGCGCTGGGCTGGCACGACCGGGCGCGGCGGCATTTCGATTACTGGGCGACGCGCCAGAACCTGAATCCAATCCCGGACGCGCTGCCGCCGCCGGACGAGGCGAGCAACCTCGCCCGCTCGGAGGCCGCGCTCCACAGCAACGGCCACATGTCGAATTCGCACTACGACATGAACGCGGTCTACATCGATGCGCTGCTCCGCCACCTGCAGTGGACCGGCGACGTCGAGTATGCGCGCAAGATGTGGCCGGTGATCGAGCGCCACCTCGCGTGGGAGAGGCGCATGTTCCGCCGGCCGTTCGGCCCGAACGGGCTGCCGCTTTACGAGGGCTACGCCATGATCTGGGCGAGCGACGACCTCGGCTACAACGGCGGGGGTGTCACGCATGCCTCGGCCTACAATCTCATGCACCACGCGGCCGCCGGGCAGCTCGCCCGCATGCTGGGGCTCGACCCGCGTCCCTACGACCTGGAGGCCTACGCCATCGACCGCGCGATGCACGAGCAGCTTTGGCTCCCCGACCGCGGCTGGTTTGCCGAGTACAAGGACCTGCTGGGCAACCAGGCGGTGCATCCGGCCGCCGCGCTCTGGACGTTTTATCACACGCTTGATTCCGGGCTGACGACACCCTTCGAGGCGTGGCAGATGACGCGCCAGGTCGACACCCAGATTCCGCACCTGCCCGTGCGCGGTCCGGGTGTGCCGACCGACAGTCGTTACGAGGTTTTGGGCACGAGCAACTGGATGCCCTACTCGTGGTCGATCAACAACGTCGTGATGGGCGAGATGGTCCACACGGCGCTCGGGTACTGGCAGGCCGGGCGCCACGAGGAGGCGTTCCGCCTGACGAAGAGCGCGCTGCTGGCCAGTATGTACCTGGGCATCTCCCCCGGGAACGTCGGCTCGATGAACTATCTCGATGTCTACCGGCGCGAATCGCAGCGCGACTTTGCCGATGGGGGCGGCGTGCTGTCGCGCGCGCTGGTCGAGGGCCTGTTCGGCCTGAGCCCGAATCTCTTCACCGGCGACCTGCGCGTCTCGCCGGGCTTTCCCGCGGAGTGGGACCGCGCCAGCCTGAAGCATCCGGAGGTCGACTTCTCGTTCACCCGCAAGGGGGACACCGACACCTACATCATCGAGCCGCACTTCGGGACGACCCTCTCCCTGACGCTGGTCCTACCCGCCCGGCGCGAGGGTATTGCCGAGGTGAACATCAACGGTCGCTCTGACAGCTGGAGGACGGTGGACGATGCCGTCGGCGGGCCGCGCCTCGTGTTCATGACGGCGGGCGCGGAGCGTTTCGAGGTCGCGATCACCTGGAACGGCAAACCGATCGCTCCCGCTCCGGCTGCGACGAGCGTGGCGCAGGGCGCCACCGCCACCATCTTGCTGCCAGGAGTCGAACTGCTGCGCCTGGCGGACCCGCAGCACGTTTTGGACGGGGCCACGGCGGTTCCGGGGGGATTCCTGGGGGAAGTGGTTGGAACCCCGGGGGCGCGGACGGTTTTTGCCCGCGTCCGGCAGGACACGCTGGATTGGTGGATGCCGGTGAGCCTCGACGTGCAGCCGCGTGCCGCACCGGCGACTGCGCCGGTCGACTGGAGCCGTCCGCTCGCCGCGGGCAGCCGGCTTGAACCGGTTGATCTCACGGCGCAGTTCAACGACCGCGTCACCCAGATTTTCAAGAACGAGTACCGCTCGCCGCGTTCGCCTTATGTTTCGCTCGCCATCCCCAAGCAGGGCATCGGCGCCTGGGCCGGGCACGTGAACGCCACGGCGGAGATCGACGACCGTGGGCTCCGGGCGTCGCCGCGCGACGGCGCGGGCCGCTTTGTGCTGCCCAACGGCGTGCCCTTTGCCACGCCGGGGGCGGGGGAGGCGAAAAACATCCTCTTCACCTCGCAGTGGGACAACTACCCGAAGGAGGCGACGGTCCCGCTCGAAAGCCGGGCGTCACATGCCTACCTGCTGATGGCGGGCTCGACCTACTGGATGCAGAGCCGGTTGGACAACGGGGAGATCGTGGTCACGTACACCGACGGCACGACGGCGCGGCTGGCGCTGAACAATCCGGTGAACTGGTGGCCGATCGACCAGGACTATTTCATCGACGATTTCCAGTTCCGGCGTCCCGAGGCGATCCCGCCGCGGGTGGACCTGAAGACCGGCCAGGTGCGTCTGCTCGATCCCGCGACCTTCAAGGGCCAGGGCGGAACGGTGGCCGGCGGCGCCGCGACTGTGCTGGACCTGCCGCTCGATCCCGCGAAGACCCTGCAGTCGCTCACGGTCCGCTCGCTTGCGAACGAGGTGGTCATCGGCCTGATGGCCGTGACGCTCGTCCGCTAAAGGTATGCGGACTGCGTCCGCCGGCTTTTAGAGTCAAAAATGGCTCCGCATTTTGGCCTGCCTCACGGTAGGAGGGCGGGGACTTCGGCCGCGCCGGGCTTGAATGTAGTCCGGGTGCCCTCACCCGGAGATGATCGATTCGGGGTGGGGGCACCCCGACTACATATGGGCGGAGACGGAGTCGCCACCCTGCCGGGATAGGACCACGACCGGCGGTTTGCCGGACATCGAACCACGGCTGGAGTTTTTCCCGAAACGGCCCAATCTGGGTCCATGCCGATCCTGATGCGCTTTCTCCGTGGGTGGCTGCCGGTCGTGTTGAGTTGCGGCCTATTGTCCGCGCGTTTGCCGGCGGCCGAGGGGCGGGTGGCTGCGGGCACCCCGGTCGTTCTCGTCACGGGCTCGACGGATGGGCTGGGGCGGGAGGTCGCGCTCCGACTCGCGGCGACCGGGGCGCACCTGATCATCCATGGCCGGAACGCGGAGCGCGGGGCCGCGGTGGTGAAGGAGATCCAGGCGATGGGGAAGGGCGGGGCGCGCTTTTATCCGGCGGACTTCGCCTCGCTGGCGGCGGTGGAGGAGCTCGCGCGGGCGGTCCGGCGCGACTACGACCGGCTCAATATCCTCATCAACAACGCCGGGATCTGGCTCACGGGCGACCGGCGCCAGCTGAGCGCCGACGGGCACGAGATGCATTTCGCGGTGAACTACCTGGCGGGTTACCGGCTTACCCGGCTGCTGCTGCCGCTGCTCGAGGCCGGCGCACCGTCGCGGATCGTCAACGTGGCCTCCGGCTCGCAGCAGCGTCTGGACTTCAATGACCTGATGCTCGCGCGGAACTACAGCGACATGCGCGGGTATGCGACGAGCAAGCTGGCGCAGGTGATGTTCACGATCGACCTGGCGCGCGAACTGGAGGGCAGGCGGGTGTCGGTCTACGCCCTGCATCCCGCCACCCTGATGCCGACGACCATGGTCCAGAACCACGGGGTGGCACCGGCGAGCACCCTCGCCGAAGGGGCCGTGGGCGTGATCCATCTCGTGACCGCGCCCGGTCTGGCCAACGGCGGTTATTTTGTCGACCAGCGCCCAGCCCAGCCGAATGCCCAGGCCATGGAGGCCCCGGCCCGGGCGCAGCTGCGGCGTGTCAGCGAGACCCTGACGGCGCCGGCGGCGCGCTGAGACCATGAGAATTCGCAAGGCATTCCTCATGCTCGTGCACCCGGGCTGCGAGGCCGAGTACGAGCGCCGGCACCAGCCGATCTGGCCGGAACTGGCGGAGGTCCTCAAGGCGCATGGCGTGCACCATTACTCGATCTTCCGGGAGCCGGGCACGGGTCGCTGTTTCGCATGCGTCGAGATCGAGGACGAGGCCCGCTGGGCGGCGATCGCGCAGACCGAGGTCTGCCGGCGCTGGTGGAAATCGATGGCCCCGCTCATGGCCGTGAATCCGGACCTGAGTCCGGTCGCGACCGAGCTGCCCGAGGTCTTTCACCTCGATTGATCCCGGTCTGGATTGTCCCGGGATTGCCGTGGCCGCGAGCGTGGGCGAGCGGTCTGCCTTCCGTTTGCCCACGCTCGCAGCCACCGGGAAAAGCCGCCGCGCCAGAAAACGAGTTCAGGTCGCGGGGGCGGCGGTGGGTGCCGGTTCCGGGATTGGCCGCGGTGGGGTTTTCTTGAGCGATTCCCAGGGTCCGGTGATGGCGAGGGTGAGGCCGGGCACCTGCAGGTTCAGAAACATCGTCGGGTGGTTGGGCGCAAAGCAGATGCCGGCGAGCTCGGCGGCGGTCAGGAAGCGATTTCGTCCCAGGGTGTAGATTTTCCCCTCGGGTGTCACGCCGCGCAGGTAATTGGAGGAACCGCCCTGGCCGACCACCGGCGCCGGGGCCGCGTTGTCCTCGCCGATGATCAGGTCGCCCCAGGGCGCCACGGTGACGTTGTCGCAGCTCTCCAACAGGGCCGAATTGTTGGGCTCCAGATAGAGCTCAAGCGTTCCGGGATAGGCCTCCTCGCCGGGGGTGCCCTCCGCCGGGCTCGGGCGGTAACGGAAAATCTGCCCGCGTTGGGACAGGCCGCCGTTGGTGCAGGCGAAATAGACCTCATTGTTGCCGAACCACATGCCCTCGCCGCGGGCGAAGATGGCGGCGCCGAGTGCGGCACCGCGGGTGCGCAAGTCGTCCTTCGGCGACTCGATCTCGTCGATATCGAGCCACTGCACCGCCATGGGCTGGTTCACCTTGAGCCTGGCGCCGCCGGTCTCGGCGTAGTTGCGCGTCTCGAAGGTTTTCTGGCCGCGCACAGCCAGGACCTGCAGCTTGCCGCCTGCGGCCAGCTGGCCGGGGGTGACGGGGATGAACCGGTAGATCAGGCCGTCGTTCCGGTCCTCCGTTTGGTAAACGATGCCGGTGTGCGGGTCGACGGCCACGGCCTCGTGGTTGAACCGCCCCATGGCCTTCAGGGGCGCCGGGGCCGTGAGCCCCATCGCGGTGGAGGCGGGCACCTCGAAATTGTACCCGTGTTCCTTTTCGTTGTTCTCGTTGACCGATTCGACGGCTTCCTCGCACGTGATCCAAGTCCCCCAGGGCGTGGGCCCGCCGGCGCAATTGCGCAGGGTGCCCGTCAGGCTGAGAAACATCTTCTCCGTCGTTCCCGTCGCCGGGTTGTAGACAATGGTCGTGGTGCCGCCATTATGCGGCCGGCCCTTGCCGGCATCGTAAATGCGGGCGGCATCGAGCCTCGGGAGCAGGTAGTAATCCGTTCCGTACGGTCCGCTTTGGGGCGTGGCGGCCTCCAGCTCGTGATTCTGCACGAGGATGACCCGGCCCTCCGGTCCGGCAAAGGCCGCCATGCCATCGGGCGCCCCGGGATTGAGGAGTCCGTCGCTCATGGTTTCGCCACAGCGAGCGATGACCTTGTAGGTGAAGCCTGCGGGCAGGTCGAAGATGCGCCGGGGATCGGCGACGAGCGGGCCGTAGCCCTCGATCTCACTGAGGTAGGGCTGGACGCTGTTGGCGCCGCCCCGTCCACCGCGTCCACCACCGGCGGCGGCGCCACCGCGTCCGGCCCCGGCGGCTCCCGTGGCGCCGGGGGCGACCGCACTTGGGGCAACCTGGGCGTGCAGGTAGCGGCCGAGTCCCACGAATCCGGCGGTGATGCCGATGGCGTGGACAAAGGTGCGGCGGGACAAGAGCGGGCCGGAAACAGTCGGGGCCGAAATCGACGGGGTGGGCTTGGAGTCGGTGCGCAGGTCCATGGGATAAGGAGGAGAGAATATTTTTTTGCCGGACTGCGTGACTGCGCAGGTTGGTCCCTGCGTTCGCCGGTCCAAAAGATAGGGGCTCGCGGAATGGTTCCTGCAAGCCCGGGACCGCGAATGGCCCGCGGTTGGGTTTGGTTTTAACCCGTCCGTCACATTCGGAGCGAAACCGGCCGATCCATAGGGACGGGTGGTGGTGCCGCGGGTGGAGAGGGCGCAGATGTCAGTCTTGACTCCCGGCCGCTGGACGAGGGTGCTCGCGGGGTGTGCGCGTCGGGGAACACCCATGAATTCAAAATCGGCCCCGGCCTGGACCGGGCCGGGTTGGCCGATGTACTCGGCCGGCAGGCGGAGGCGCTGGCCGGGATCCTGATCCCGGACCTGCATAGGCTGGATGCCGCCGCCGCTTACGAACCGGGGACGCTGCGGGTCGAGGCGGTCGAAGCCACGGAGCGGCCGGAGACCTACCGGCTCCACTTCCGCTTCGAGTGGTCCGCCCAGCATGGCTGCAGTGACTGGAGCTGCCGTGACCAGGAACGGCAATCCGCCCTGTTCCGCCTGGTGGGCGATGCGGCGGTTTTCGAGGTGCCGGCCGATCCCGGGGAACGCACCACCCGGGACGAGTTCTAGCAACGCGGCATCGTTACGGTGCGCAGCTTGTTTTGAGCGCGGTGATCCGGTTGGCTCCGTGGCCATGAGCTCCCAAGGCCGTCCATCGTGCAAGCTGGCGGAAGGGTGGAGGCTTCTGTTGGCACTCGGCGGGGCCCTGCTCCTCGCGGCGTGCGAGAGCAGTAATCTTTCCATTCCCGCGGTGCCGTCCAACCCCGGGCCAGGATCGGTCCCCTATCATCTGCTGAGCGTCGAGCCGGCCGAGCCCACCGAGGCCGCCCAGCACCGGCAGATCGTCGGCTTCGTGCGGGCGGCGCTGGCGGCGGGGGGCATGCACGAGGTGGCCCGCGCGGCCGCCGCCGAGGTGGTGGTCAGTCTCGATTATCAAGTCGGCCCGCCCCACCAGGGCCCGGTCAGCGAGACCGAGCCGATGTACGAGGTCACTCCCGGCAAGATGGTCGACCAGTCCGTGGCTGTGGGGATCAACACCGCGGGCAGCACGATCTACGAGATGCGGAAGGTGAAGGAACCGGACGTGGTGACCTACCACGGGGAGCGGCCTGTCGCTTACCTCCGCACGGTCTATGAGAAGCGCTTGCGGTTGTCCGCCCGGTCGCTGGATGGCATCGCTGCCGACCGGCCCGCCCGCGAACGGTGGAGCATCGAGTTGCTCGCTGAGGGCCCGAACCGGAGCCTCCGCAAAATGCTCCCGGTCCTGACCGGTCCCGGCCGCCCGTACCTCGGCAGGGAAGCCGAGGGCCCGGCGATCCTGCGGATCAATGACGACACGGGCGCGATCGAGTCGATCGAGAGTTCCCTGTAAGCGGCGGCCTCACCGCCGCTGCACGACCAGGTTGTCGAACGTGTAGAGCACGAGGCCGGCCCAGATCAGACCGAAGCTGATCAGCCGGTCGGGCGTGAACGGCTCGTGGTACAGGGCGAGCGCGAGGACAAACTGGACGGTGGGCGCGATGTACTGGAGCAGGCCCAGGGTCGAAAGCCGGATCCGCTGCGCGCTGTAGGCGAAGAGCAGGAGCGGGACCGCGGTGACGATCCCCGAGCTGAGCACAAGGAACTGCTCACCCGCGGCGACGCGGCCGAGCGCCCCGGTGCCGAGATGGTGCTGCCAGGCGATGAAGCCGATGGCCAGGGGCGCGAGCAGGAGGGTCTCCACGGCCAGGCCGACGAGCGGGGCGAGGGGCGACTGCTTGCGCATCAGGCTGTAGACACCCCAGGACGCCGCCTCACCCAGCGCGATCCACGGGGGATGGCCGAGCTGCCAGATCAGGATCCCGACCCCGAGGCCCGCCAGGGCGATCGCGGTCCACTGCAGCGGGCGCAGGTGTTCGTGGAGAACAAGCCGGCCGGTCGCGACGTTCACAAGCGGCACGAGGAAATATCCCAGGCTGCACTCGATGACGTGGCCGGTGTTCACGCCCCAGACGTAGATCAGCCAGTTCGTCGTCAGCATGGTCCCGCTGAGAAAGTTCAGGCCGACGGCCCGCCACCCGTGCAGCGCGGCGCCCACGCCGGCCAGCCCGCCCTGCGCGGCCAACACCAGGCCCACGAAGACCAGCGACCAGAGGTGCCGGTGCGCGATGAGCTCGACCGCGTTGATGCCGGCCAGCTGCTTCCAGAAGATCGGCACGAGTCCCCACAGGAAATAGCAGATCGAGGCGGCGATGACGCCGCGTTCCTGCGCCCGGGTGATCGGAGCTTGGTGGGACAAGGGATGGATGGCTGGCGCCGGCCGGGAAGTCCCCGGGCGGGAGGCCCGCAGTTGGACGGGTTTGGGGCCGGCGACCAAGCCCGGATGCGCTGATGACGCCCGCGGAGCCGGCGCGACCGGGGCGCAATCTCCCGCCACGTAATTCCGGATTGCGGTGTTCCGCGGCGTTTCAACAATGGGCGCATGTCCAAAGTCATCGGTAATACTGTCAAACCTGTCGACGACGTGAAATGCCCGGATGGCGTCGTGGACCTTTCGACCCTGACTCCCGGCGGAGAGAACGGCATGAGCGTCTTCGTCCACTACAATGGCTCAACCGACCAGTTGAAGGCCATGTGCACCGGGATGGCGGTCCTGCAGCCGGGCGTGAGCCCGCATCCGATCCACCAGCATCCGGAGGAGGAATTCCTCATCATCGCCAGCGGCACCGGTGAGATCCAGTGCGATGGCAAGAACACCAACGTGGGGCCCGGCGCCGTGATGTACTGCGCCGGCAACATCTGGCACGGGATCACCAACACGGGCAAGGTGCCGCTGACGTTCTACTGGTCGAAGTGGATGGCGAAGGGCTTCTAAGCGGTTGCGGCCGGCCGCGGGTGACAGCCGAACCGGGGCTTCCCTTGAAGCCCGAGGGCGGACACGCTGACGGACTATGAAACGCCTTCGATTCCACTTGCTCGCAGGTTTGGTTTTGGCCTCCGCCGCTTCCGGCTTGTTCGCGGCGCCGGCGGAAAATCAACTCACGGCCGAGGACAAGGCCGCGGGCTGGCGGCTCCTCTTCGACGGCACGACCCTCGCCGGCTGGCGCGGCTACGGGCTCCCGGGCCTGCCTGCCGCCGGTTGGGAAATCCGCGATGGCCTGCTCAAGACCGTGCCCGGTGTCCGGGGCACGGAGCTCATCACGACGGATAAGTTCACCGACTTCGAGTTCAGCTGGGAGTGGCGCATCGCCGAGGGCGGCAACAACGGCGTGAAGTATTTTGTCACCGAGGCCCGCCGCTCCGCCCCCGGCCACGAGTACCAGATGATCGACGATGCGCGGCACCCGGACGGGCGGCGCGGTCCGCTCTACCAGACCGCGGCGTTCTACGACGTGCTGATCCCAGCGGCCGACAAGCCCCTGCGCCAGCCCGGGGAATGGAACGTCTCGCGCCTGGTTGTGCGTGGCAACCGCGTCGAGCACTGGCTCAACGGCCGCAACGTCCTCTCCTACGAGGCGGGGAGCGACGAGGTGAAGGCGGGCGTGGCGCGGAGCAAATTCAAGGATCAGCCCGGTTTCGGCGACAAGATCACCGGCCATCTCATGCTCACCTACCACGCGGACGAATGCTGGTTTCGGAACCTGCGGATCCGCGAGCTCAAGTAGTTGGGTCCGGCCCGGGGGAGTAACCTTACCGCCCGGGGCTGGTAGCGGGGACCACGGGCAGCGGAACGGCCCGGCGGATGTAAGCCTGCATGCCCCGCTGGAACGGTGAGATGCCGTAACGCCTGGCCTCCGCCATGGCTTCGTCGACGGACCAGCCCTGCCGGGTGATGCGGTAGCAGGCGATGACGGTCCCGGTGCGGTCGGCGCCGTGCTGGCAATGGACGAGCACCGGCCCGGGCGATTGCTCGATGAGATCCAGCACGCGGGCGACCTGCTCGTCGGTGGGGGCGCTGAACCCGGCGAAGGGAACCGAGACGTACAGGATGCTATGCGCGCGGGCGAAAACCGCCTCGGCCGGATCGATGTCGCCGGGCAGCTGCAGGTTGATGATTGTTTTCACCCCGCGCCGCGCGAGCGCCTCGAGCGCCGGCTTGTCGGGCTGCGCGCTGCGGTACAGGTGGGGGGTGACCGCGCCGAAGTTCGGAATGGCGTCGGTCGCCGGCACGCCCCGCGGCGACGTGGTGCATCCGCTGCCCCAAACAAGGGCGAAGAGCAGGAGGAGGCCGGTTCGCACGGTAACAGGATGCTTCCGCGGGCGTCCGCGGTCCTCCTACCGCAGGGTCGGCACCGGCAGGATCTCGATGAAGACCGCGGTGGCGCCGGTGAGGGCGATGGCATCGATCGCCGGGCCGACATCCTTGAGCGAACGGACCTCGGCGGTTTCCGCGGTGAGGCCGACGCGGCAGTTGAAATCCCACCGGCCGAATCCCTCGGGCAGGGGCTTCCGTCGCTGGCGCCGGACATCCCGGTTCACCTCCTGCCGGATCTTGTCGCGCACGCGCGCATCCTCCCGGGTGGGTGACTGGAGCGGGAAGAGTCTCTTCATTTGCCCGGCATGGTTGTCCCCGCGTGGGGCGACACAATGCGAATCAGCGGCCGGCAGTGGGTCAGTTTATCCGGAACAGCTTTAGCCGGGGTCGTTGACCCGGTTCCGGTCCGCCGGCCCACCGAGGTCAGCTGCCAGCAATCAAAGCAAACCGACCCGCCACCCGCTGGCCGGTTGGCGGAGGACTCGGGTTCCGGTCCCGGAGCCCCGAACCGATGGGTAAAGAACCTTCGAGTATTTCCGGTCGCCAAGGCGGGGGCGGAACGCACGATGCCGGGCGTGTCGTCGCCGGTTTCACGTTCCCGCCGCTCGCTCTTTCTGGCTGCTCCCGATTGGCGGCTGGCTGATCGCGATCCCGCTTTTTGTGCTGGTTTTGCTGGCGGTCTTTGCCGACCCGGCCACGGCGGTGCTGGTCGGGTCCATCCGGCAGGTGATGGGATTCGTCATCACGCTGGGCCTGTGGGTGATCTACCGGCGCTGGCCGCCCCGGGAGTTCCAGTTTGCGCAGCACGCGTG